>DATJDY010000172.1:0-3281 GCA_035497155.1 Luteimonas sp. | reverse complement strand
GCGCGCCGAGCAGCGGATGACGGAGGGCGGCTCGCTGCTGACCCTCACCTATTACGGCGCCGAGAAGTGGATCCCGCACTATAACGTCATGGGCTGGCGCGCTGCCGACCCGATCGGGTTCGAGACGCTGTCCGACATCCTCGACGAGGCCTCCGTGCGCTGGGCCCGCGACCGCATCCCGTTCTGGGCATTGCTGCCTACGCGCGGTGCGCCGCCCGCAGGAACCTGAGCGCGGCCGACTCCCACTGCCGCTCGCCGCGACACGCCGCCGCCGCGCGATGGACGCGGCCGTCGCGCCAGCCGGCGAACACCACCGGATCGATGTAGGCGCGCCGGCACACCGCCGGCGTGTTGCCCAGCGCCGACGCGACCTCGCGCACCACCGCCTTCTCCATCGCGAGCAGCGCGCGCTCGCCGGCGGGCGAACCATCGGCCTTGTACGGCAGCGAGGTGCGCGCGAAGCGCTGGAACGCGGCGAGCGTCCCGCCCCAGGTGCGGAAGTCCTTCGCGGTGAATTCGCCGCCGCAGGCGTCGCGCAGGTAGGCGTTGACCTCGCCGGATTCCACCGGCACCAGCGTGCCGTCGTCGTCGCGGTACTGGAACAACGCCTGCCCCGGCAACTGCCCGCAGCCATGGAGCAGCCGCACCAGGCGCTTGTCGTCGAGCGCGATGTCGTGGTCCTGGCCGCCCTTGCCGCGGAAGCGGAAGCGCGCGCGCCCGCCGCGCAGGAACTCGACGTGCCGGTTGCGCAGCGTCGTCAGGCCGAAGGACTTGTTGTCGCGCGCATATTCGGTGCTGCCGATGCGGATCAGCGTTTCGCCCATCACCGACACCACGATCGCCAGCACCTTTTCGCGCGGATAGCCGCCGCGCGCCAGGTCCTGGCGCAGGTGGCGCCGCAGGCGCGGCAGCGCGGCGCCGAACCCGACCACGCGATCGAACTTGCCCTCGCCGCGCACCGCGTTCCAGTCGGCGTGGTAGCGGTACTGCTTGCGGCCGCGCGCATCGCGGCCGCTGGCCTGCAGGTGGCCGTTCGCGACCGGGCAGATCCACACGTCGGTCCAGGCCGGCGGGATCGCGAGCGCGCGGATCCGCGCCAGCGTCGCCTTGTCGCGCACCGCGCGGCCCGCCGCATCGGCGTAGGCGAAGCCGCTCCCGCTGCGGCGCCGGCGCACCCCGGGCGCGGCGTCGCTCACGTGGCGCAGGCCGGCGTCGGCGGCCGCGCGGCGGGCGGCTTCGGCTTGTTCGGGCGACATGCGCGCGACTGTGGCGGCGGGCGCGTCAAGGCCGCGCAAGCGCGCGGCCGCTACCCGGCCGGGATTCAGGGATCGGGCAGCGAACGCCCTATTTCACTTCTTCTTGCCGAAGTCGATCGGCTCGGCCTTGCTGTCGCTGCTCCAGGTCGCCGACTGGCTGCGCTCGCACCACGGCGGCACCGTTTCCCCGGGATGCAGGCTGCCCTTGTCGCACTCCGGGCGCTTGTCGACGTCGGCGTTGGTGTCCTTGTATTCGACCGAACCGCAGGCGCCGAGCAGCAGCGTGGCGGCAACGATGGCAAGGGGCAGCGTGCGCATGGAAGGACTCCGCGTAGGCGAAGCCCGATTATGCGCGGCCGACGGGGCGGCCACGCATGGTGCATCGGTCATGCTTCGTACGGCGCGGGCGCAGGTGCTGGCACCGGCGCTGCCCGCGCGTAGCGCCACGCGATGATCCACGCCACGCCGAGCAGCAGGCCCGCGATGAGGAACGGCGCGCCCGGCAGGTGCACCGGCGCGCGCGGCCCGATGAAGAAGCCGAAGCTGCCCGCGAACAGCGCCGGCCCGACGATGCCCGCCATCGACACCAGGCTCATCAGCGCGCCCTGGATGCGGCCCTGCACTTCCGGCCCGACCTGGCGCGTGATCAGCGCCTGCGTCGCCGGCGCCGCCAGGCCCCACACCGCGCTGATCGGAATGCCGATGAGGAACATCCAGCCCTTGTCCGCGAAGCCGTACACGGCGAAGCCGACGACGCCGCACGCGAGCCCCAGCAGCAGGGCGCGCCGTTCGCCGAGCGCGTGCACGACCTTGCCGACCAGGCCCGCCTGCACGATCACGCTGAACACGCCGACCACCGCCAGCACCCAGCCCACGTCGCGCGGACCCCACTGGTACTGGTAGTCCGCGAACAGCACGAAGATGCTCGGGTACACGTAATGCGCGAGGTTCGCGATCAGCACTACCGCGGCCAGGCCGAACACCTGCGGATAGCTGCGCAGCAGCTTCATCGAGCCGAGCGGGTTCGCGTGCGACCAGTCGAACTTCGGCGCGCGCTTTTCCGGCGGCAGCGATTCGGGCAGCACGAACAGGCCGTAGCAGAAGTTGACGAGCGCCAGCCCCGCCGCGAACCAGAACGGCAGCCGCAGGTCGATGCCGCCGAGCCAGCCGCCGATCATCGGTCCGACGATGAAGCCCAGGCCGAACGCGGCGCCGATCATGCCGTAGCTCTTCGCGCGGTTCTCCGGCGCGGTGACGTCGGCGACGTAGGCGTTCGCGGTGGTGAAGCTCGCCGCGGTCATCGCCGAGATCACGCGGCCCACGAACAGCCAGGGCAGCGTGTTCGCCAGCGCCATGAAGCAGAAATCCAGCCCCAGGCCGAGGCAGGACATCAGGATCACCGGGCGCCGCCCGAAGCGGTCGCTGAGCGCGCCCTGCACCGGCGACGAGAAGAACTGGATCGCGGCGAACACCGTACCGAACACGCCGACCCAATACGCCGCGTTGACGGTGCTGCCGCCGACGAAGTCCTCGATCAGGTGCGGCAGCACGGGAATGATCAGGCCGAACGACAGCACGTCGATCAGCACGGTCACGAAGATGAAGGCAAGCGCGGCGGTGCGCACGCGCGGTGTCGACTGTGCGTTCAAGGGGGCGGCCGTGTGGTGGGTCGATCAGTCGCGCAGGGCGCGCGCGGCGAGCATGGTCGCATGCTCGCGGATGTCGTGCGGCCAGTCGGCGATGGCGTCCTCGAGCTTGCCGAGGTCGCCCGCGAACAGCGCACGCGCGGCGGCCTCGAAGCCGGGCTGGTCGCCGGCGATCGCGTGCATGAAGCGGTACACCGCTTCCTGGCCGGCGCGGCGGCGGTCGCCGTCGCCGTTGCCCCGGCGCGCCGCTTCGACCAGCTTGCGCAGGGCGACCGATGCGCCGCCCGGTTGCGCGTTGAGCCAGGTCCAATGGCGCGGCAGCAGGGTCACCTCGCGGGCGACGACGCCGAGCTTCGGGCGGCCGCGGCCGCGCGGCGCC
>DATJDY010000171.1:0-6423 GCA_035497155.1 Luteimonas sp. | reverse complement strand
GCTCCGCCCATTCCTCGACGGTCTTCGGGAAGACCACGGGGCGGCCCTCCAGGTCGCGCATGTCCACCGGCGCCCGCCGGCGGCGATCGGACTCGTGCCGGCTTTCGTCCGGCAGCGGCGTATAGATGTAGACGATCACCTCCGCGTCCGGGTTGATCCGCTTGAGCTCGCGGATGAAGTCGAACGTGCGCTCGGTTTCCTCTTCGGTGTTCTCCGGCGGCGCGACCATGAACGACAGTTCCGGGATCACGCCCTGGCGGCGGCACAGCTTCACGGCTTCGACGGTCTGGTCGGGGCGCGTGCCCTTGCGGATGTCCTTGAGCATCTGCCCGCTCGGCGACTCGGCACCGATGTAGGCCATGCGCAACCGGCTCTTGCGCACCAGCTCCCACCCGCGCGCGGACAGTCCGAGCAGCGCATCGGCGCGGGCGTAGCACCACCACGGCATCGCATGGCGCGCCATGACCTCGAGCAGCGGGATCATGTCCTGCTCGCGGTCGAAGAAGTTGTTGTCGAGGTACTGCACGGAGTCGGCGCCGAGCTCGTGCTTGAAGTACGTGAGATCGCGATCGAGCCGCTCCGGCGTGGACAGGTAGGTGGCGCCACCGTACATCGCCGCGACGCCGCAGAAGGTGCAGCGGAAGCGGCAACCGGTCGCCGCCTGGTGGACGGCGGTGCGGCGGCCGAGATAGGTGCGCGCGAGATAGCGACGCGGGTCGCCCAGCAGTTCGTAGGGCAAGCGATCCCCGCCGGCGGGGACCGGAATGCGTCGTGCGGGGTTGTGCACGATGGCATCGCCGTTCTTCCAGGACAGCCCGGCGACGCGCCCGGGTGCGGCGTGGTCGCCGTCGCGCAGCGCAGCGACGAGTTCCGGCAGGGTCTCGTCGCCGGGGCCGCGGATGACGTAGTCCACGTCCGGCGAGCCGATCGCCGCTTCCGTGTTGAGCGTGGGGAAGTAACCACCCCAGGCGATCGGCAGTTTCGGGAAGCGTTCGCGGATCGCGCGCGAAACGGCCATCGCCGGCGCCAGCTGCGGGCCGCCCATGACGCTGATGCCGGCGAGGTCGAACGGTTCCTCTTCGATCGCGCGCAGCGCCGCGTCGACGAACTCGCGATCGACATTGCCGTCGATGATCCGGCTGCTGCCCGCGCCATTCCGCTCCAGCGCCGCGGACAGGGTCAGCAGTGCCAGCGGGAAACGCGCGCTGCGGCGCGACGCGATCGTGGGGTTGACCAGCAGGGTGCGCGGAGCGTTCGGCATGCGATGGATGTCCAGGGAGTCCGGGGTCAAGGCGCGCGCCGCAGCTTCAGTACCAGGGCGACGGGCACATCGAGGGCGGCGCGATCGAAGTGCGCGCCCGCGGGGATGTCGGCCGGGTCCAGCATCGGCTCGCGCACCTGCTCGATGTGCAGGCCGGCCGCCGTGCAGGCGTCGTGCCAGTCGGCGTAGAGGTGTTGCGCGTGGCGAACGGCGTAGCGTTCGCCGCCATGCCTGAAATCGCGCACCCATCCGAGCGCGTGGCCGATCGGGTGGACGTCGCTGCACAGCACGTTGCCACCGGGTCGGGTCGCTCGGGCGAGTTCGGCGACGCATGCGCGCAGGTCGGGCAGGTGGCCGACGACGAGGCCGCAAACGGCGAGATCCACGCTGGCATCCGCGACGGGCAGGGCGTCGAGGCTTCCGGCGACCAGTCCGAAGGAGGCTTCCCGGTTGCCGCCGCGATTGTGGCCGTTGTCGCGTCCGTCGTTGCGCTCGCCGAAGCCGCGCAGCGCATCGCCGGCATGCGCGAGCATCTCCGGCGACAGGTCCACGCCGGTGGCGCGCGCCGCGCCGCGCCGCAGCGCGTGCAACATGTAGCGTCCGCTGCCGCAGCCCGCGTCGAGCACGGCCATCCCGCGCAGCGATTCGGGCAGCAGCGCGAGCATGGCGCGTTCCTCGGCCAGCATCACCGGGTTGTGCGCATGCGCCGGATAGCTCGACGCCCACAGCGCATAGGCGGGCACCGGGTCGAGGAGGATCGGGGCGTTCGCTGCGGTGCCCGGCATCAGCGGCTCCCCGTGATCAACGCGGGCGCGCCCTGCGATCGCCCGGCGCCGGTGTCGGGTTCGAGGCCCGGTTCGAGCGCGATGACGGCGGGATCGGCGAGCCAGCGCGCCAGCAGCTTCGGCTGGCCGTCGAGCGAGACCGGCACGGCGTCGACGCCGGCGATCGCGAACCAGTCGGCCAGGTCGGGATCGGTGATGCAGGGCAGTCCGTCGCGCACGACCGCGCGCAGGTCGCTGCGGCGCAGGCCCGCGACCGCGTCCGCGGCGTTGCCCCCGGTATCGCGCACGACCAGGAGGTCCGCCCGGTCGCCCGGCCCGAGGCTGCCATGGCCCGGCATGCGCAGGATGCGCGCGGCGGCAGTGGTCGCCAGTTCCAGCAACCGTGCCTGCGCCAGTTCGCCGCGCAGCGCGATGCCGCGCATTTCGTCGAGCATGTCGCGCGCGCCGCTGAGCCGCGAATCCGTGCCCAGCGCGAGCCGGCCGGCGGCGAGCAGCCGGTGTGGATCCAGCGTGCGGCCGAGCAGGGCGTGGTTGCTCGAAGGACACCAGACGACGGCCGCGCCTCGTTCGATGACGCGTTCGATGTCGGACGCGCGCAAGCCCACGCCGTGCACCAGCACGCTGTTGCGCGCGAGGCAACCGATGGCCTCGAGCGCGTCCAGTTCCGCCTGCGCGACGGCATCGGTACCTTCGGCCAGGTGGATCATCCACGGGCGTTCGCCCGGCGTGTCGAGGAAGCTGCGCCGCGCATCGGGGCCATAGCCCGGCCATCCGAGCGCATAGCTCCAGCCATGGCCGCGCAGCACGGCGACCGGGAAATCGGGTTCGTCCAGCACCGGATGCCAGGGATCGTGGTGAGCGACACAGGTGGTGCCGGCCAGCAGGTTCTTCAGCGCGCCGTGGCGCATGCGCACGTCCCGGGGCACGGCGAGCGCCGCGGCCACCGCCGGCTGCGCGAAATGCGCGCCGAACGCTTCGATCCACTCGTAGCTGTTGCGGAACGGCTCGTCGTGCAAGAGCGGGGGTACCGCGTTCACGTGCAGGTGCTCGTGCGCGTTGACCAGCCCCGGCAGGACCAGGTGCCCGTCCAGCCGCAGGCGTGGCGCCTGTACGCCGGCTGCGCTGCCGATGCGACCGTCGCGGATCGGCAGCGGCGTGCGCACGACGCCAGCCGGTGCGAGCGTGGCGGCCCCGTGCAGGTCGATCCCGATCGTGGCGGGCGTCGCGTCCATGCTCAGCGCCGGCGCATCACCATGAGGAAGTGGTCGCCCGTGTCGCGCAGCAGCGGCCAGTCGCCGACGCGGTCGTCGAGCCTGCCCAGTCGCTCGCACCAGGCCTGGTGGCGGCGGTAGAAGTCCACGAGGTAGGGCGGCGGGAGGAACAGGCTCAGCGCGCGATAGCCCTCCAGCGAGAATCGCGTCGCGAAAGGCCGGTGGAATTCGCGCGGCAGGTAATAGCGTGTCCAGATCGTGTGCCGGTTCATGCCGACCGCCGTCGCGCCCCGCGCGGCGCGGACGCTGGCGCGCCCGAAGCGGCCGCGCAGCGCGTAATGGCCCAGTTCCCACGGACAGATCCGGCCCATCACCGAGAACACGAGCACGCCGCCCGGCGCGAGCAGGCGCGCGCATTCGTCGGCGGTCGCGGCGAGGTCCGGTGCGCAGTTCAGCGGCCCGAAGTTGGAATAGATGCCGTCGAACGCACCGTCGTGCGCAGCGTCGAGTTCGGCGAGCTGCTGGATCCCCAGTTGCCTCACCGTCACGGGCGAGGGCAGCTGCGCTTCCGCCATGCGGGCTTCGGTGCGCGCGACCATGCCCGGAGACCAGTCGGTGGCGACCACGCGATAACCGCATTGCGCGAACCGCAGCGCGTCGATGCCGGTGCCGCAACCAAGGTCGAGCAGGCGCGCGCCGGGCGCGAGTTCGCGGTCCACGACGTCCCAGAGCGTGCGGCGCATGCGCTGGATCAGCTCGTTGTTGCCGCGCGGGCCGTCGTAGTCGGCGGCCACGCTGTCGAACGCGCGCCGGGTGTCGTCCAGCTGCGTCGCGACCGATGCGGCTGCAGGGCCGCGGATTCCCGTCATGTCGCGCCCCTCCTCGAATGCCGATGGGTGCCGCGGGACCGCGGAAAAGTTGCGTCCAGGCGGGGCCGGCGCCCATTGCAACCTTTTGCCGGCAGGTCCGGCACCCACCGCCAGGCGCATGCGGGGGCGGCTCGATGATGGAAGCATCCGGCGAAGGAAGGGCCGGCGGGCCAGGGCCCCGCAGGCAGCGGCGGATGGCGTTGCCGGTAGTGGCGTTGCTGGTCATGGTGGCGGCCCAGGGTCTGCTGGGCGTGCCCGTCCTGCACGCGCAGCAGGGCGGCGGACAGGCCCGCCCGGTCCAGGCCGCGTCCGGCGCCCTGCCCAGGCCGATGACCGCGAGCGACTTCCTGCGCATGCTTCCGCCGACGGACATGGGCGGCGACACCCCGCTGCACCGGATGGCGCTGGACGACGTGCCCGCCTTGCCGTTTTCCGCGGCACGCGTGGCGTCCAACCCGCTGGCGCCGCATGCGATGCCCATCGGCGCGAAGAGTTGCGCGTCCTGCCATGCGCTGGAGACGCTGCAGGCGTCGCACAGCCTCCACGTCAGCGCCTTCATGGCGGGAGCGCACGGCGTCGCGCCGCAGGGCGCGTGCGAAGCCTGCCATGGCCCGGGATCGGCGCACGCGCAGCGTCCCGAAGCGAAGGGCTTGATCATCGCCTATACGCACGGCAGCGCGACCCCGGTCGACGTGCAGGCAGGCACCTGCCTGGGCTGCCACGCCAATGGCGCGCGCCAGCACTGGACCGGATCGGTGCACGAGCGTCGCGGCCTGTCGTGCACCGATTGCCACAACCCGATGGTGCGGCTGTCGTCCGAAGGACTGCTTGCCAGGCCCACCATCAACGAGGTGTGCGCGACCTGCCATCGCGACGTGCGCGCGCAGTTCAACCGCCGTTCGCACATGCCGTTGCCGGAAGGGCAGCTGTCGTGCGTCGATTGCCACAACCCGCACGGCACGGTCACCGCGCCGCTGCTCAAGACCGCCACCGTCAACGAAACCTGCTACTCCTGCCACGCGGACAAGCGCGGCCCGTTCCTGTTCGAGCATGCGCCGGTCCGCGAAAGCTGCCTGAACTGCCACACGCCGCACGGCTCCAACCATGCAGACCTGCTGGTGACGCCGGTGCCGATGCTGTGCCAGCAATGCCACACCAACTTCCAGCACCCCAACGACCTGCTGACGCGCCAGAACCTGCGCAGCGGGCTCGTCCCGGACGAGCGCGTGATGTCGCGCGGATGCCTCAACTGCCACAGCAACATCCACGGATCCAACCATCCCGCCGGACCCACGCTGGTCAAGTGACCGGTCCATTCCACCAGGGCGTCGCCATGCCGAAGCCGAACATGCCTGTATCGAGCATGCCTATATCGAGCATGCTGAAACCGAACGTGCTCGCGGCGCTCGTCGGCGCGATCCTGGGCCTGGGCCCTTGCGCGGACGCCCTGGCGCAAGCGGACACCAGCGATTCCCAGCGCGTCGACAACCTGCAATTCGGCAACGGCCTAGACCCGGCGGGCTGGGATCCCTTCGTCGTCGCGGATCCGCAGGGCATGTCGTGGCTGCATCCGGGCCAGCTGCGCACGCCCACCGGCGCGCTCTATCCGTATCCGCACGCGGTGCCCGGCGAAAAGGCGATCGGAACGACCGACTGGAGCTACTACGGGCTGGTCAGGCTCGGATACGTGTCGACGCGCGGCGACGACGACAATGCGTTCTTCCGGAGGTACACGGACTGGGGAAACGGGCCGGTCCTGGGCCTGCTCGCGTTTTCGGCATTGAACCGCGACACCGGCGCTTACGTCGAGGTGCGCGGCAGCAGGATCAGCCAGGACGACGAATATCTTCGCGTCCGCGCCGGGCGTTACGGTTCGAGCCGCTTCGAATTCTTCCAGCGCGCGACGTCGCATGTCCTGGGTACGACCGCGTACCCGTTGTGGGACGGCGTCGGCACCACGAGCCTCGTGCTGCCGCCGGGCATCGCCACCGGCAGCAAGCCCGACGCGGTGCGCGCCGCCATGGAGGCCCGTCCGCGCGAAACACTCGGCATCGCGCGACGCAGCTCCGGCGCCAGCTGGGAAGGCGCGGCATCGCAGCGCTGGATCGGCTACGCGGGCGTGACCCGCGAACGCCGCGAAGGCGAGCGTGCCTGGGGCGGCCCGATGTACCTGAGCTATTTCTTCGTCGCGCCGGGGCCGGGCGGGCTCGGTGCGCCCGGTGTCCCCGGCAAGTTCGGGGGCCAGTACGAGACCGTGCGCCCCGTCGATTCCACGACCACCGACGTCCATCTCGGGC
>DATJDY010000170.1:0-4376 GCA_035497155.1 Luteimonas sp. | reverse complement strand
CCTGGCCGACGTCGGCAGCGTGCGCGAGGCGATCGAGGAGGCCCGCCAGGAAGCGCTGATCCGGCAGCAGGGCCGCGAGGCCGCGGAAGCGGACGAGCGCTAGCGTCCTCGCGCGCGGGTTGCGCGGGACAGCATGCGGGCAGCTTGATCCTGGTCAATACGCGCCCCGGGCGCGGTGGCAGGCTGGTCGCGTCCGGAACGGGAGGTGATCCATGGATGCCGCGAACGAATCGATCCGCGATCTTGCAAGGGAAAACAAGGACTTCCGGCGTGTCGTCGCCACCGGCCCGCACGCGCAGGTGGTGCTGATGTGCCTGAAGCGTGGCGAGGCCATCGGCGAGGAAGTGCACGACGACACCGACCAGGTCTTCATCGTCGCCAAGGGCAGCGGCGAGGCGGTGGTCGCCGGCGCGAGCCGGCCGCTGGAGAAGGGATCGCTGCTGCTGGTGCCGGCGGGGACCCGCCACGACATCCGCAACACCGGCGAGAAGCGGCTGCGCCTGGTGACGATCTATTCGCCGCCGCACCATCCGCCAGGCACGGTGCACGCGACCCGCGGGGACGCGATGCGCGCGGAGGCCGCCGGGCATCCATGATTTCCTTGCAAGTGTAATCGGCCGACGGAGCGTCAGCGCTCGTCCAGCGCGTGGTGGATCAGCACCACGCATTGCGACGCGAACAGCATCTTCGATCCCAGCGTGATTTTCTTCGCGCCCAGGCGCTCGAGGCTGCCGAAGGTCTTCTTCGGCATCGGGATGTGGTCGGTGAGCAGGAAGCACGGGTTGTCGCCGAACGGCTGTTCGCGAATCGGCGCACCTTTGCGGTCCATGACGAACAACTGATGGTCGGTGGCGAGCTCCTGCACCAGCCGTTCGAACGCGATCGTGCGCACGGTGACGCCCGATTCCACCGGACGCGCCTCCTCCTTGCCCATGCCGCGCGATGTGTCCAGCGCCTTGGCGACCTTGCCCAGCAAGGCGCGTTCGTCGAAGCCGCCGAGTTCATGCATTGCGTTCGCGTCGAAGCGGATGGTGCGCGAGAAATCCTGCGTGCTCTCCAGGACCAGATGGACCACGACGTCCGGGCGATGCGATTGCGCGACGAAGATCGCGTTCATCAGCGTGTGCGCCAGTATCTCGGTGTGGGCCTCCTGGCCGACGGCGGCCAGGAGCTTCTGGCCGTCGGTGGGCGCCGCCCGTGCCCGCAGGACGAACGTCCGCATCAATGCACCTTCGCCGGCGCGCCGTCGCAACGCTCCTTGCGCAGCCACTCGACCAGCGCCACGCCCAGCGCGAGGCGATGCGAGGAGAAGGGATGGTCGTCGTCGTAGACGAGCGTCTCGACGCGGGCGCCGCCCGCCGCACGGATGGCCTGCGCGAGTTGCGCGTGCAGCGCAACACCTTCGTCCGGCGTATCGCGGGTCGCGGCGACCAGCAGCAGCGGCCGGTCCTTCAGCGCCGCCGCGTGCGAGAGGTAGTTCCAGTCGGCGGCGTGGGTCTTCAGCGCCTGCGTGACGCCGTCGGCGTCGAGGCGCATGGGGCCGCCTTCCTCGCCTGTCCATGCGATGTAGTCACGCAACGACTTTTCCTCGTCGGGGTGCGATGCGAAGCGGTCGGCCGCCCAGCCGAGGTTCCAGGCCGCCATGGCGACGGCGCAACGCAAGCCGGGATCACGGCTTGCGGTCATCAGCGTGAGCCAGCCACCGAAGCTGTGGCCGACCAGCGAGAGCCGTTCCGGGTCGATGCCGAATTTGGCGGCGTTCGCCGGATCGCGCGCCCACGCCAGCGCGGACTCGACGTCTTCCAGCGCATTGCCGGGCGTGAACGTGCCGCCGCTGCCCCAGTTGCCGCGGTAGTCGATGTAGATCGCGTTGTAGCCGGCGCGACGCACTGCCTGCGCGAGGTCCAGGTTGCGTTCGTTGCCCGGATAGCCGTGCAGGAACAGCACGGTCGGGTGCGCTCCGGTACCCGCCGCGCGGTAGATGAAGCCGTTGAGGCGCGCGCCATGGCTCGCGATCGCGAGTTCGTCCATCGACGCGGGTGGCATGGCCGGTTCCGCGGCGAGGCCAGCGGTGGAGGCGAGGGCGAGCAACGCGGCCAGCAACAGCGGACGACGGGTCATGCCGGTTTCCCAGGGAGTGGTCGCCCTATATACGCACTGCGCATCCCGCGTTCCAGTGCGCCGAGGGCGCAGCCGGGCGATGGAAGGCGGTGGCTTCCGCGGATATCCTGCAGCGGGCGCGCAGGGGGGCCGCATGGGGAAGAAGTCGCATCCGATGCTCGGCGTCGCCGCCGGCTTGCTGCTGGCGGCGCTGCTGCCGATGCCTGCCCGCGCCCAGGTGACGCTGGAAGCCCGATCGAAGGCCTGCATCGAGGCGGCGCTGGCCGACGCCAGGGCGGCCTTGCCCGTCGCCACCGCCGGCGCCGCTGCGGCGCAGGCTGCCGGCGACCGCAATGCCGAGTCGCGCTTCCGGCGTTGCGAAGGCTATGCACGCGAATCGCTCGGCGACGAGGGCGCCGCGTTTGCCGCGTATGGCGCGGCAGTCACGGCAGCGGAGGCGGGCGGCGACGTCGAAGCACTGGCCGACGCCCTGACCGGCCGCGGCGAGCAACTGCACGTCTCCGGCGAGTACGACCGCGCCATTTCCGACCTCAAGCGCGCCTACGATCTGTACCTCGGCGCTGGCCTGGAAAGCAGCGAGGACTACGTGCTCAACGCGATGGCCAACCTCTATGCCGACCCCAACGTCGGCGAATACGACAAGGCGCTGGGCTATTACCGGGAATTGCTCGCGTTGCACCGGCGCGACGGCGAGCGCGGCGAGGTCGCGACGGCGACGTTCAACCTGGGTGCCACGCTGGAGAGCAAGCGCGACTACGGCAAGGCCCTGGCCGAATACCATCGTGCACTCGCGCTTTACCAGGCGTTGGGCGACCAGGAATCCGTGGCCGAAACGCGCCGCGTCATCGGTGCCACCCTCGCCAAGCAGGGCCGCGCGAACGAAGCGATCGCGTGGATCGACCCGGCGCTGGCCTGGTACCGGAACGCAGGCGACGAAGACAGCATCGCGCGTACCCGATTGACGCGCGGCATCGCCTTGCGCGGCGCGGGGCGGCCGGCCGACGCGCTGCGGGACCTCGACGCTGCGCGCGCCCACTTCGCGTCGATGGCGAACCAGCGATTCCTGGTGCGCATCGACGAGGAGCGCGCCAAGGCCTTTGCCGACCTGGGTCGCTGGCGCGAAGCCTATGCCGCGTTGCGCCTCCAGTTCGATGCCCAGCATGCGCTCGACAGCTCGCTTGCCAGGGAAGAAACGTCACGGCTCCGGGTGCAGTTCGGGACCGAGAGGACCCAGCAACTCAACCGGGCCCTGCAGGCCGAGAATGCCAGCCGCGGCGCTGCGCTGGTGGCGGCCGCGCGCGAGCGGCGCCTGCAACGCCTGGCGATCGTGCTGGGCGCGTTGTCGCTGGGCCTGCTGGCGATCCTCGTCGTCCGCCAGTTGCTGCGCTTGCGTCGGTTGCGCGAACTCGCCGCGACCGACGACCTGACCGGCATCGCCAACCGCCGCGGCGTCCTCGCGTTCCTGCGCGAGCGCTTGCGCATGGCGGCGCGTGCCGGGTCGCCACTGGCGGTGGTGGCCTTCGATATCGATCACTTCAAGCGGATCAACGATGTGCACGGCCACGACGCAGGCGATCGCGCGCTGCGCCGGATCGCCACGCTGGCGTCGCAGGTCGCGCGCGCCAGCGATCGCGTGGGTCGCATCGGGGGCGAGGAGTTCCTGCTGGTGCTGCCGGGCGGCGGCGAGGCGGTGGGCATGGAAATTGCGGAACGACTGCGGGCGATGGTCGCAGCGGAAGCGTTCGAGGACGTGGGGCCGGGCGTGCGCATCACGATCAGCCTGGGCGTCGCCAGCCTCGGCGGCGCGAAGTCCGCTGCCGACGCCGCGGCGGATGCCGACGCCCTGTTCAAGCGCGCGGACGTGGCGCTGTATCGCGCCAAGCAGGAGGGCCGCAACCGCGTCGCGCGCTGACTGCCCGGGGTTCAGGCCAGGTCGATGTCGCCCGCCTTGTCCTTGTAGCTTTCCTTGGGATCGGTCCCGAGCATCAGCTTGATGGCGGCGAGCGTGCTGTTCTCGTTGAGCCACACATGCGCCTCGGTGGCGTCCATGCGCAACAGGCGCAGCTTCGGGTCGTCCTTGCCGTTGAACCACGCGGCGATGAAGGGATTCCAGAGCCGGTCGATGACCGCACGATCGTTGTCCGCGACCAGGCGGCCGGTGATCATCGCGAACAGGGCATGGTTCTTCGCGGCGAAGCTGGCGACGGCGTCGAGGCCCCGCGAGGTGTCGAGGCGCTGGCCCAGGTCGGTGTCGG
>DATJDY010000169.1:0-2153 GCA_035497155.1 Luteimonas sp. | reverse complement strand
CCGGCGAAGCGCACGAGCCGGAGACGCACCTGATCCCGAACCTGCTGCGCGCGGCGGTGGCGGACTTCGCTGCCGACGGCGGCGGCAGTGGCGGCGCTGAACCGGCCAGCATCTTCGGCGACGACTACGACACGCCCGACGGCACCTGCGTGCGCGACTACATCCACGTGGCCGACCTTTGCGACGCGCACCTGCTCGCGCTCGAGCGGCTCGAGGCGGTGCCGGGGATGCAGGTGTTCAACCTCGGCGGAGGGCAAGGCAGATCTGTGGCGGAAGTACTGGCGGTGTGCCGCGACGTGTCGGGCGCGCCGATTCCCGAGCGGCGCTTGCCGCGGCGTCCGGGCGACCCGGCGGTGCTGGTGGCGTCGGCGGGAGCCGCGGCGCGCGACCTGGGCTGGCGGCCGCGTTACGGGCTGCGCGATTGCGTCGCGCACGCGCTGGCGTGGGAACGCAAGCGCCAGGGACTCGCGTGAGCGGGTTCGTCGTCGGGCTGACCGGCGGGATCGCGTCGGGCAAGAGCGCGGTGGCGCGTGAATTCGGCTCGCTCGGCGTGCATGTCGCCGATGCCGACTCCGCCGCGCGCGATGCGTTGGCTGCGGGCTCGGCAGGACTCGCCGAAGCGGTGGCCGCGTTCGGCGCCGGCGTGCTGGACGCGTCGGGCGCGCTCGACCGCGCGGCGATGCGCCGCCGCATCTTCGAGGACGCCTCCGCGAAGCGCGTGCTCGAGGCGATCGTGCATCCGCGCGTCCGCGCCGCGCTGCAGGCCGAATGCATCGCCGCGACGGGGCCTTACGTGGTGGCCGACATTCCCCTGCTGGCGGAAGCCGGCGGTCGCGAGGCCTATCCGTGGCTCGATCGCATCCTCGTCGTCGACGCGCCGGTGGAAGCGCAACGCGCGCGCCTGCTCGCGCGCGACGGCATCGACGCCGCCCTCGCCGACCGCATGATCGCCGCGCAGGCCACGCGCGCCCGGCGCCTGGCCCTCGCCGACGACGTCCTCGCCAACACCGGCACCCTCGCCGACCTCGCCGGCCACGTCGCCGCGCTCGACCGCGTCTACCGTGCCCTCGCCGCCGCCTGACGGGGACTTTCCCTGACGCCGGTCGCGCTGTTTCCTGATATCCAGGCACCTCCGGGGTCGCCATGCTTGCCTGAAGCACGCCGTTGTTGATTCCGTGTTGCGCATCACGCAACACTCGTATAGGATGGCTTTGCGTTGATCAGGTCGTTCCGGCACAAGGGGCTCGAGAGGCTGTTCGAGTCGGGAAAAACGAACGGCGTCCGCACCGACCATGTGCGCCGGCTGCGCTTGCTGCTCGCGGCGCTGGACACTGCCTGCGAGATCGCGGACATGGACGTCTCCGGCTTCGGACTCCATCCCCTCAAGGGGCGCCAGGTGGGCCGATGGGCGCTATCGGTCAATGCCAACTGGCGCCTGACATTCGAACTGCGCGGCGAGCATGTCCATGCCGTGGACTATGAGGATTACCACTGATGATGATGAAGATGCACAACCCGCCGCATCCGGGCGAGTTCATCACCGAGATATACCTGGATCCTCATGGCATCAGCGGGCGTGAACTCGCGGCAAAGCTCGATGTTGCGCCGTCGACCTTGAGCCGCATCCTCAATGGTTCGAGTCGGGTGACACCAGAAATGGCGCTGCGCCTGTCCAAATCGCTCGGAAGGACCCCGGAAAGCTGGCTGCTGATGCAGGACAGTCACGACCTTTGGCAGGCACGCCGGAACGTGGATCTCGCCCGCGTGCGCAAACTGCTGCCACGAGCCGCATGACCGGCTCGCAACCTCGAATCACTCCGTGGAGGTTTTTGAAGCCTGTGCGCGCGCGATGTCGTCGAGCGCCGCTTCGAGCAAGTCCGGATCGCCCTCGTCGACTACGGCCATGAGATAGGCGGCTCTGTCGTCTTCTGTTTCCAGATAGTCGGCTGTGTCGTAATGGCTGAAGCTTTCCTTGGCCTTCTTGCCCATATCGATCACCCCGAGGTCCGCACTGGGCGACAGCCTAATCCCTTTTCAGGGCTGGAAGGCGCGGATGGCGGCGATGCCCTGGGCGCCATGCGCGCGCGCCGCTTCGAGATCCTCGAGGCCGAGGCCGCCGATGCCGTAGATCGGCAGCGTGCTCGCCTCGCGCA
>DATJDY010000168.1:0-6430 GCA_035497155.1 Luteimonas sp. | reverse complement strand
CGTCTATCTGACGTGGATCGTCCCGGTCGAGCGTATCCGGCGATTCGTGCCGCCGGGCGTGGCCGTGATCGAGCGCGCAGGCCTGACGCTGTTCACCATCCTCACGTACCGGCATCGCCACTTCGGCGCGAAGTGGCTGGGGTCGTTGCGGCGCCTGTGTCCGTCGCCGCTGCAGAGCAACTGGCGGCTGTACGTGCAAACGCTGCCTGGCGGAGAAGCGCCGACCCGCACTGTGCTGTTCCTGCGCAACGCATTCGACCATCCCGCCTACGTCCTGGGCAGCCGCCTGGCGAGCGATGCCTTGCCGTCGCACCTGCCGCTCCGCTTCGCGCACGAACGCAGCGACGATGGCTACGAGACCGTGCTGGATCCGGGCGAGGGCAGTGCACCGGCACTGGACAGCAAGCTCGAGCGCGCGTCGGCACGCGTGCTGCCCGCCGGGTTCGACCGGTTCTTCGCGAGCTGGGCCGGCGCGGTGCGCTTCCTGTGCCTGCAGGAGTCCGCCGTCGTCGCGATCGACGGGGAACGCCGCATCGCCCAGGCGGGAATCTCGCTGCCGATCGACGTGGACACGGTGGTTCCGCTGCAGTCCACCGCAGTGACGGGTGCGGGCTTGCTGCAGGAGGTGGGCGCGGTGGGCGCGCCGTTCTGCTTCGCCGTGCCGAAGGTACGCTTCGAGGTGCTCTGGGAGCGCGTGCTTCCGGCGGGGAAGTCGTGATCCGCCTGCTCGGCCTGTTGCTGCTGGGGGTGATGCCGGCAATCACGGCGGCGCCGGCGTTCGCGTCGCCGGGAGCCCCCCGGGACTTGCGGTTGCCCGCGAACCGTTCCGACGCGGACCTCGCGCGATCGATGCCGGCGTTGGCGCGCGATACGCTCGCATCGTATCGCCGCGCCACGAAGGCACCCGATCCGGGCGTGCTGTTCCGGCTGGAGATGGTCGCCGGCGCCGACGAAGCGGCGATCGCCGACATCGATGCCGTACGCAAGGCGGCCGACCCCGGTGGTCCGCCGCTGTACCTGCAGTACGAGGTCCACGCGCGCGCGAAACAGCGCCAGGCCGCGGATGCGCCTTCGTATGCGCAAGCCTGGGACGCTGCCTTCGCGGAGCGCTTCGGCGCGCTCGACGATCGCATCGCCCTGCAGGCGGAATTCGGCTTCGGCGGCTACCTGCCGCGGATGCGCGGCGATCTCGATGCAGCGCTGGCGAAACTCGCCGGTCGTCGGCGCCTGACGCTGGACGAAGCGCTGGACGTGGTCCGCAAATACCAGGTCTGGAGCAGTTACGCCGCATTCCAGCCGCTGTTCGCAGCCGCGCTGGCGAAGGACGATGCGCGTCGCTACGTGATCGACCGGAATGCGATGATCGAAACGCCGGACGGCGCGCACCTGGCCGCGCTCGTCGTGCGCCCGGCGCATGCAACGCCGTTGCCGGCACTGTTCCAGTTCACGATCTACGCCAACGACGACTGGGCGTGGGCCGATGCGAAGAAGTCGGCGGCTTACGGTTACGCCGGCGTCGTCGCCTACACGCGCGGCAAGGGGCGGAGTTCCGATGCGATCGCGCCCTACGGCCACGAGGGTGCCGACGCGGCCGCGGCCATCGACTGGATCGCGCGGCAACCCTGGAGCGACGGCCGCGTGGGCATGTACGGCGGCAGCTACAGTGGCTACACGCAATGGGCCGCGCTCAAGCACCGCCCGGAAGCGCTGAAGGCGATCGCGACCTCGGCCACGACGGCACCCGGCATCGACGTGCCGATGGAAGGCGGCGTCTTCCTCAACTTCATCTACCCATGGCCGCTGTACGCCGCGAGCAACCGCACGCTCGACGATGCACGCTACGGCGACCAGGCGCGCTGGGAACGGCTCGATCGCGCGTGGTACGCCAGCGGCCGCCCGTATCGCGAGCTGCCGGCGATCGACGGCAGCGCGAACCCGGTTTTCGCCCAGTGGTTGCGGCATCCGGCCTACGACGCATACTGGCGGGCGTTGACGCCGCAGGGCGACGAGTTCGCCGGCATCGACATCCCGGTGCTCGTCACCACCGGCTACTACGACGGTGCGCAGATCGGCGCGCTGCACTATTTCCGCGAACACCTGCGCCATCGCCCCGATGCCGACCAGACGCTGCTCGTCGGCCCATACGAACACTTCACGATGCAGACCGGCGTGCCGCCGCTGGTGCAGGGCTACGCGCCCGATCCGGTCGCGCGCATCGACCTGCAGGCGTTGCGGCTGGCGTGGTTCGACCACGTGCTGAAAGGCGCGCCGAAGCCGTCGCTGCTGTCCGCGCGCGTGAACTGGGAAGCGATGGGCGCCGATGCATGGCGGCATGCGGATTCGCTGGAGACGATGGCGACGCGCACGCAGCGCTATTACCTGGTGCCGGGGGCCGCAGGCGCCGCAGGCGCGTCGGGCAAAGGGAGCGAGCACCTGCTGTCGCCGCAGCCGCAGCCGCAGGCCGCGACCGGCCAGCACGTCGACTTCACCGATCGCAGCGACGCGGCCTGGCGTCCGTCGCCGGACGTCGTGAACGCGCAACTCGATCCGCATGCCGGGCTGGTGTTCGCGACAGCGCCATTCGCGCGGGACACCGAGTTCGCCGGCCCGTTCTCCGGCGTGCTCGACTTCACCGTCAACAAGCGCGACATGGACGTGATCGTCGGTGTGTACGAGCAGGCCGCCGACGGCCGTTACCAGGACCTCGCCTGGTGGCTGCAGCGGGCGAGCTACGCAAGGGATCGCAGCCAGCGCCACCTGCTGCAGCCGGGCGTCCCGCAGCGGCTCGAAGTGCGCGACACGCGACTGCTCGGCAAGAAGCTCGCTGCCGGCAGCCGCCTCGTCGTGACCATCGGCATCGTGAAGGAGCCGGACCGGCAGCTGAACCTCGGCAGCGGCAGGGACCCGTCCGACGAATCCCTGCAGGACGCGGGCGTCCCCCTGGAGGTACGCTGGCAGGGCAGCAGCTACCTCGATTTCGGCCTGCGGGAGTGAACATGCGCGATTCCGGCCACGATGCGAGCTCCGTGCGCATCGACTTCGTCTCCGATGTCGTGTGCCCGTGGTGCGCGATCGGGCTCGCATCGCTCGAGGCGGCCTTGAAGCGCCTCGACGGCGAAGTCGCGGCCGACATCCACTTCCAGCCCTTCGAGCTCAATCCGCAGATGGGACCGGAAGGCGAGGACATCGTCGAGCACCTGTCGCGCAAGTACGGCATGTCCGAAGCGCAGGTCGCCGCGAACCAGGAGGCGATCCGCGAGCGCGGCGCCGCGCTCGGCTTCGCCTTCGACATGGACAAGCGCCAGCGCACCTGGAACACGTTCGACGCGCACCGGCTGCTGCACTGGGCGGCGCTCGAAGGCCGGCAACGCGAGTTGAAGCACGCGCTGCTGCGCGCCTATTTCACCGAAGGCCGCAACGTGAGCGACCGCGCAACGCTGGTCGAGATCGCGGCGGGCGCGGGCCTGCCCGTGGACGAGGCGCGACGGGTCCTCGCGGGCGATGCCTGCGCGGACGAGGTGCGCCGCGACGAACAGTATTTCCTGCAGGCCGGCATCCACGCCGTGCCGGCGATCATCCTCGACCGCAAGCACCTCATCTCCGGTGGACAGCCGCCGGAGGTGTTCGAGCAGGCGCTGCGCCAGGTGGCCGACGAAAAGCGGGGCAAGGCGTAGTTCCGGCAACGCGCGCCGGATCCGGCCGCGCGCCGGGCCGCCGTTATTCCGGTGCCTCGCCGTCCAGCGCCGGCAGCAGTTCCTGCAGCAGCTTGAACGTGTACTGGTGCGGCTGCCGCTCGTTGTAGTTGGCGGTCGTGATCACCACTACGGCGCGCTTGTCCGGGACCAGGAAGATGTCGTTGCCGCCGGTGCCGGCCATCGCCGGCATCACGACGGTCTTGCCGCCGTACGGGATCTTCATCAGCCACCAGAGATAGCCGTAGTCGGCGTCGTCGCGCGCGGTGGCTTGCGGCGACAGCGAGCGGCGCACCCAGTCGGCGGGCACGAGCTGCTTGCCGCCCACGCGGCCACCGTCGAGGTAGAGCTGCGCCAGCTTCCAGAGATCGCGCGTGCGCAGGCCGAGGCCACCGCCGGCCTGCGCAAGGCCCAGCGGCGACAGCTGCCATTCCGGCGACTGGATGCCGAGCGGATCGAACAGGCGTCGCTGCGCGTACGCCTGCAGCGGTTCGTGCACCGCGGCCTGCAGCGTCGCGCCGAGGGTGGTCACGCCGGCGGTGCAGTAGCGGAAGCTGCGTCCGTGCGGCGAATCCGCCGGCTTCGGCATCCACGCCGGGAAGCCCTGCACCGGCAGGTCGGCGTAGAACTGCACCCAGTCTTCCACGATGTACATGCGCTCCTCGTTGCCGCGCGAGAACTGGTTCTCGTCGTCGCACTCCACGAGCGAGGACATGGTCAGCAGGTCCTCGATCGTGATCGCGTCCTTGCGCGGGTCGGGGTGCTCCATGCGCTTGCGGTATTGCGCCGGCAGGATGTCGAAGACACGCGCGGAGGCCGACGGGAGCTTGCCGTCCTCGATCGCCAGCCCGGCGAGCATGCCGGCGACGGTCTTGGTCGCGGAGCGCGTGTTGCGGCGCGCTTCGGCGCCGCCGTCGTCGAAATAGTGCTCGTAGACGACCTTGCCGTCCTGCGCGACCAGGACGCTGGTGATCGCCTTGAAGTCGCCGTGCTCGACGTCGGCCTGGGCCTTCGCGAACACGGCAGGACCGGCAGGGCCGACGCCGGCAGCGGCGGCGCTTCCGGCATTCGCGGCGAACGACGCGGCGCCCAGCGCCACGCCCAGCAATGCAAGCTTCATGGACGATTCCTCGTGGGGTTTGCCAGACGCTATCACCGGCGCAGGCGCCGGTCTTGTATCCGCGAAACCTCGTCGCGCCCCAGGGCCAGGCGCCGGAATGCGCCGGGCGTCATGCCGAATTCGGCGACGAAGCTGCGGTGCAGGTGGCTGGCATCGGTGAAGCCGAGCGTCGCCGCGGCGTTGGCCAGCGTACGGCGCGTGGCCAGCAGCGAGACCGCGCGGTGCAGCCGGCGCATGCGCAGGTAGTCGCTCGGCGATACGCCGTAGCGACGGCGGAACGCGCGCGCCAGATAGACCGGATGGAAGCCGGCGATCGCGGCGAGTTCCCGGAGCGACGGCGGCTGCGTCGATGCATCGTCGAGCCGTTCCCGCACGCGCTGCAGGCGCTGGTCGCCCGCAGGCGCCACCGGCGCGCCGGCGTCGGCGAGCCATTCGCAGAACACCGATGCCACGGCCAGGGGCGAGGCGCCGTCCCAGTCTTCGATCTCGCGCAGCAGGCCCAGCGCCCGCGCAAGCGACGCGGGCGGCAGCCGCACGGCGTGCGGCGAAGGCTTGGCGCCGTCGCACAGGCGCGCATACGCCGCGGCCGGCATCGCCAGCGTCATGAAGCGGCCGTCGCGCGAACGGAAGCGGTCGCGGTGCTCCGTGCCGGGTGGATTGAAGATCACCGCCGGCTCCGCGCAGACCTCCGGCATTCCCGTGGCGTCGCTGACGTAGCGGCCAGCCAGCAGGACCACGACATGCATGTCGTCGTGCTGGTGGTGACGGATCTCGTGCTCGGGGATGGTCGGCTGCAACAAGGCCAGCGCGAGATCGCCCGTCGCCTGGTGCAGGAGCGGACGGCCGCGCACGCCGAGCGGCGCGGGGCTGGAAGCGGGGGCAGGGGCGGAGGCCATCTGGCAGCCACTACGCCACAGGCGCAAGGGCACTGTCATCCCGGCAACGGCCCTTTCATCGCCCCGTCAGGCGTTTCGTCGTTTTCCCCTAATATCCACCGACCCCAGGAGCCTTCCATGACCGACTCCCGATCCACCGCCGCGCCCCGACCCTCCCTCTGGGCCGAGGTCCGCGATGCGATCCGGGGTACCGGCGCCGACTACACGAAGATCCCGCTGCGCCGCGCGGTGTTCCTGCTCGCGGTGCCGATGGTGCTCGAGCTGGTGCTGGAGTCGACGTTCGCGGTCGTCGACATCTTCTTCGTCGGCAAGCTCGGGTCGTCGGCGGTCGCCACGGTCGGGCTGACCGAAAGCTACATGTTCCTGATGTATTCGATCGCCATGGGCCTGGCGATGGGCGTCACCGCGATCGTCGCCAGGCGCGTGGGCGAGGGCAAGGCGGAGGAGGCCTCCGTCACGGCGGTACAGGCGATCTGGATCGCGATCCTCGCGTCGGTGCCGTTCGCCGTCGCCGGCATCGTGTGGGCGCGCGAGCTGCTTGTGCTGATGGGCGCGGACCCGTGGACGCTGGAACACGGCGTCGGCTACATGCAGGTCGCGCTGGGCACGAACGTCGTGGTGATGCTGCTGTTCGTCATCAACGCGGTCTTCCGCGGCGCGGGCGATGCCTCGATCGCGATGCGCGTGCTGTGGCTGGCGAACGGCCTGAACATCGTGCTCGA
>DATJDY010000167.1:0-1735 GCA_035497155.1 Luteimonas sp. | reverse complement strand
GTCGCGCGGAGGGCCGCGCGCTGTCCTCAGCGCGCTGCTTCGTGCGGCATGCGCAGCTGGTAGTACTCGACCAGGCGCGTGGCCTCCGGCGGATCGAGGTTGCCCAGCGCCACCACCACCTCGTCCAGGGTCGGATGAATGCGGAGTTCCGCGTTCATGCCGGGCGCGCCGCCACCGTGGCCATAGGCGGGGACGCCCTCGTCCTCGGCGACGAAGAAGCCGTAGCCGTACCACGGCGTCTGCTTCCGCGTGGCCTCCGCGAGCAACGCGGGCGGCAACAGCTTGCCCGACCGCAACGCACGCGCGAACTTCAGCAGGTCGCCCGCCGTGCTGTAGCCACCGCCGGCCGCAGTGCCGCGGTACGGCAGCGTGCCGGCGGCATCGCTCCAGGTCGTCGCGCCGGCCGCCATCGTGTAGGCGTGCGCCCGGCCGGACACCGCGACGTCTTCCGGCAGCGAGCCGGTGTCGTGCATGCCTGCGGGCGCGAAGACATGCGCATCGACGTAGTCGTAGTACGACCGTCCGGTGACGTGCTCGATGATGTCGCCGAGCAGCAGGAAGCCGTAGTTGCTGTAGCGATAGTCCGTGCCCGGCGGGAAGTCCGGCCCGCGCGCGCCGTAGAGGCGCACGTAGTCGTCGTGCGTCTTCAGCGACGGCCGCTGCTTGTCGAACTCGGGCCCGAAGATGTCGCCGGTGCCGCCGGAATGGGTCAGCAGCTGGCGGATCGTGGCCTTCGCGATGTCCTTGTTCGGGTAAGCGGGCAGGTACTGGCCGACCGTGCCGTCCAGCGACAGCTTGCCGGCCTGCACGAGCTGCAGCACCGCGACCGCGGTGAACATCTTGTCTGCCGAGCCGAGCCTGAACTTCGTGTCCGGCGTCACCGTCACGCCCGCGGCGCGGTCGGCTTGGCCCCATGCGCGGCGCAGCAACACGCGGTCGCCGCGCGCCACCAGCAGCACGCCGGAGAACGCATCCCGCCTGGCCGCGTCGTCGGCCCTGGCCACCAGCGCGTCGATCGCCGCCTGCTGGCCGAGGCGCGCGACGCGCAGGTCCTCGGGCGTGGGAATCGCGTCGATGTCGAGCTGCAGCGGCGCGCCCGCCTTCACCGTCGCGCGGATGCGGGCGATGGTGTCCGACGCGTTTTCCTGCACCAGCGCCTGCGCGGTGCCGGCTGCGGCGGGCTCGCGCCGCACGAGATGGAAGCCGCCGGTCTGGCGATGGAAATCGAGCATGCCGTCGACGTCCATCGTCGGCTGGTATCGATCACGGAAGGCTTCCAGCTGCGTGCGGTCGTTCGCGTCGAACGCGGCCAGCCACGCATCGAGCGCCTGGCGTGCAGGATCGGATGCGGGCGCGATCGCCGGCGCCGTTGTCGTTGCCGCCGCAACGGGTGGCGGCGCGGACTGCGCGAGTGCCGGCAGTGCGAGGCAGCAGGGAAGCAGCAAGGCGAGGCATCGTTTCATCGTGGTGGTCCATGGGAAAGGCAGGGCACGGGAGACGGCCCTCGCGCCGCCGGTTGCAAGGCGCGCCCGCCGGCGATGACTTGCCAGCCGCGCCGCCAGCCGCTCCGTACGGCCACGGGAGCGTTCCATCGGCGCTGGCGGCGCTTCGTCGCCCGGCGCTGGCGGCGCGCGATGCAGTGGCTATGCTTGCCCGCAATCCCGACAACCCGGCCGCCCACGTGATCCGCAGCGCCTTCTTCCTCCTCCGCCTCCTCGCCGCCTGGGCGCTGCTG
>DATJDY010000166.1:0-6043 GCA_035497155.1 Luteimonas sp. | reverse complement strand
CCGGCCGAATCCAGCACGTTGCCGAAGCGCACCGTCACCGAACGCGTGGTGTTGCCTTCCAGCGTCTGCGCCTGGCACACCTTTTCGGCGAGCCGCTTGGTCGCGCCCAGCACGTTCACCGGATCCACGGCCTTGTCGGTGGAGATCAGCACCAGGCTGGCGACGCCGGAGCGATGGCTCTCCGCAGCCACCGTCTCGGTGGCGAGCACGTTGTTGCGCACCGCTTCGCGCAACTGTGCCTCGAGCAGCGGCACCTGCTTGTACGCGGCGGCATGGAACACCGCGTCGGCGCTCGAGAGGCCCAGCGCATGGCGCATCACCGCGGGGTCGCCGCAGTCGCCGAGCACCGGCACGGTGACGACCTGCGGGAAGTCGCGCTCGAGTTCCGCCTGCATGCGGATCAGCGCGAGTTCGTCGATCTCGACCAGGGTCACCATGACGGCGCCATGGCGGGCGCACTGCCGGCACAGTTCCGAGCCGATGGAACCGCCGGCGCCAGTCACCAGCACGCTGCGACCGCCGAGCCAGCCGCGGATCGCCTTCCAGTCCGGCGTCACCGGCTTGCGGCCGAGGAGGTCCTCGATCGCCACTTCCTTCAGTTCGCCGGGCAGCGAACGACCCTCGAGCAGGTCGTCCAGGCGCGGCACGCGCCGGAACGGCAAGCTGGTGCCTTCGCAGGCGGCCACGACGCGACGCATCGCCACCGCGTCCAGCGACGGCATCGCGATCACCAGCATCCCGGCCGCGGTCTCGCGCGCGATGGTTTCGACCTCGTCGATGCGGCCGAGCACCGGCACGCCCTGCAACTGGCTGCCGCGCAATCCGGCGGCATCGTCGAGGAAACCGACCGGCGTGTACGCGCCGGCCCGGCGCAAGTCGCGGACCAGCGCCTCGCCGGCCTGGCCGGCACCGAGGATCAGCACGCGGAGACCGGCCTGCCCGGAGCGGACCACCTGGTGATCCTTCCACATGCGATACAGCAGGCGCGGCAGGCCGAGCAGCGCGGTCAGCACGAAGGGATAGAGCAGCAGGACCATGCGCGATACCTGGTCCATGCGGTTGTAGAGGAACAGGCCCACGGAAATCATCACCAGGCCGAACAGGCAGGCCTTGAGGATGTTCAGGAAGTCGGGGACGCTGGCGAAGCGCCAGATGCCGCGGTACAGGCCGACGCGCCAGAACACCAGGCCCTGCGCGAGCAGCACCAGCGCGGTTTCGGTCGACCAGGGCGCGAGCGGCGACGGCTCGGAGCGCAATGCGTAGCGGACCAGGTGCAGCCCCGTCCATGCGATCCAGACCATCGCAAGGTCATGGAGCACCACGGCAACACGCGGGAGCGAGCTGGCGATGCGTTCGCTCGGCTTGGTCATGCGTCGGAACCCCTCCTGGACCGTCCGGCCATCCTTCCCCCCGCCTGCAGGACCCACCAGGCCCCGCACGCCAGTGCGAGGGACACGGCTGTCGCGCACATGATAACGAGCGCCGGCGCCTGCTTCAGCGACAGCATGAACGCCGATGCAACGAACGTCCAGCCGAGGAAGCCGATCATCACCGGGCCATGCCCCCTCCGCCGGGCTTCCGCCTGGTAGGCATGCTGCACGTGCGGCTCCCACCAGCGCTCGCGTCGGAGGATGCGCCGGCCCAGCGTGAGCGATGCGTCGACGGCGAAGGCCAGCAACGGCAGGAGCAGCAGCGGCGCGTGCGCCCGGTCCGCGCCGCGCAGCGAGAGCACGGCCAGCACCGCGAGCAGGTAGCCGAGCGCTCCGCTGCCGACATCGCCGAGGAAGATCCGCGCGCGCGGCAGGTTGAACGGCAGGAAGCCCGCGCAGCTTGCCGCCAGCGCCACGCCCAGCCATCCGACGGCGTCGCCGGAAACGATGCCCGCGAACAACGCGTAGGCGAGCGCCGCGACCAGCGCCTGGCTCGCGGCAAGGCCGTCGATCCCGTCCATGAAGTTCCAGACATTCACCAGCACCAGTGCGAACATGAACCCGCTACCGGCGACTGCCGGGCCCGCGCCGGCGGCGTGCAACGCCCAGGCCAGCAACGCCGCGGCGACGGCGTGGACCGCGAGGCGCAGCGATGCCGGCAGCGACCGGTGGTCGTCGCACCAACCGATGCCGGCGACGAGCAGCAGGCCGGCGCCGATCGGCGCGAACAGCGCGCGCGAATGCGCGTCCCGCAGGCACAGGGCCGCGATCACCGGCAACACCGCGGCCACGATCGCGATGCCGCCACCGCGCGGCGTCGCCACCGCATGGCTGCGGCGCTCGCCCGGATGGTCGAGCAGCGCGGCACGCAATGCATAGCGCCGCGCCAGCCACGTGCCGGCCAGCGCGACCAGGAAGCACAGGGCGGCCCAGGCGGCCAGCGCCATCACACCACCGCGTAGTTCAGCAGCGGCTTCACCGAACCCCACTCCTTGCAGCTGGGACATTGCCAGTGGTGGCTGCGCGCGCCGAAGCCGCAGCGGCTGCAACGGTAGCTCGGGTTGCGCACGAGCAACTGGTCGGTGATGTGCTTGAGGTCGTGCAAGGTCGCGACCGGGTCGGCCTGCTCGACGAGCGTGAGGTCGATCAGCGCCGCCTCGCCGCGCACCGACGGGCGGTCCTTGAGCTGGCGCGCGAGGTAGGCGCGCGCGGCACCGACACCCTCTTCCGCCTCGACGTAGCGGGTCAGCGCCAGCACCGGCGAGATGCCGCGGTAGTGCTCGGACATCTCGGCGAGGAAGGCGCGCGCGCCGGTGGTGTCGCCGGCTCGCGCGTAGGCCGACAACAACGCGGGCAACAGCTCGGGCAGGTAGTCGGGGTCGTGGCGCGCCGCCCGTTCGAACGCGCGGATCGCGGCGTTGTCGTTGCCCGCCTCGATCTCGATGCGACCCTCGAGCATGCCTGCGCGCACGGAGGTCGAATCGGCGGCGTACGCGCGCACGATGGCGTCGCGCGCGGCCGCGGTTTCGCCGGCGGCGCGATGGCGGTCGGCGAGCTCGCATTCGAACTGCGCGATGAGCTTGCCCATCGGCTCGCCGGTGACGGCTTCGTAGCGCGTCGCGTTCTCGATCGCCTTGCCCCAGTCGCGCTCGGACTGGTAGATGCCGATCAGGTGGCGCAGCGCCTGCGGCGCGCGCTGGTCGATGCGTGCAAGGTCGGTGAACACCGTCTCGGCGCGATCGAGCAGGCCGGACTTCATGTAGTCCTCGCCCAGCGCCAGCAGTGCCTGCACCTTCTGCGCGTCGTTGAGGTCGGGGCGCTGCACCAGCGCCTGGTGCAGGCGGATCGCGCGGTCGACCTCGCCGCGGCGGCGGAACAGGTGGCCGAGCGCGACCTGCGTCTCGAAGGTGTCGCGGTCGAGTTCCGCGATGTGCAGGAACAGCTCGATGGCCTTGTCCGGCTGCTCGTTGAGCAGGTAGTTGAGGCCGCGGAAATAGGTGGTGGAAAGCTTGCTGACCTGGCTGTCGCTGTGGCGCTCGCCGCCCCTGCGGCCGATCACCCATCCACTCACCCCGACCAGCGGGATGAGCAGCACGAACCAGATCCATTGGTCGAGGAAGGCCATGCGGGCTCCCTCAGTCGTCGGTCGCGAGCGGAATGGCGTCGCTGACCCGCTCGCGCAGCTCCTTGCCGGGCTTGAAGTGCGGAACGTGCTTGCCCGGGAGCGCAACGGCGTCGCCGGTCTTCGGGTTGCGCCCGGTGCGCGGCGGCCGGTAGTGCAGCGAGAAGCTGCCGAAGCCGCGGATCTCGATCCGCTCGCCGCGGGAGAGCGCGCCGCCCATCATCTCCAGCAGCGACTTGACCGCGAGGTCGACGTCGTCGGCCTTCAGGTGGCCCTGGCGCTGGGCGAGGATTTCGATGAGTTCGGACTTGGTCATTCGGGGCGCGATGCGTTCTGCGGCGTGTCGGAACAGGTGGAACGATGCAGGAAAAGGTGAGCGCCCGCTGCGCGGGCTTGCAAGGGGTGAGCGCCGCTGCGTGGCTTGCCAGTAAAGCGATACCGACAAGACCGCTGCTTCGCTCTCCTCACAAGGGCGCCGAAGGCGCCCGCTCACCTCTCACAAGGGCGCCCCGAAGGGCGCCCGCTTACCGCATTACTCGCCCTTGTTGCCCTCGAGCTGCTCGCGCAGCAGCGCGCCCAGCTTCGTGGTGCCGCTGGAGGCGTCGGACGCGCCCTTGTTGTACTCGGCGAGCGCTTCCTGCGTCTCCGCCTCGTCCTTGGCCTTGACCGACAGCTGCATCAGGCGGCTCTTGCGATCGGTGCCCATGATCTTGGCCTCGACCTTGTCGCCCACCTTCAGCTTCTGGCTCGCGTCCTCGACCCGCTCGTGCGCGATGTCGCGCGCGGCCAGGTAACCCTCGACGCCGTCGCCCAGGTCGATCGTCGCGCCCTTGGCGTCGACTTCCTTCACCGTGCCGGTGACGATCGTGCCGCGGGTGTTGTTGGCCTGGAACTGGCCCATCGGATCCTGCTCGAGCTGCTTGACGCCCAGCGAGATGCGCTCGCGCTCCGGATCGACCGCCAGCACGACGGCCTCGAGGGTGTCGCCCTTCTTGTAGTTGCGGGCGATGTCCTCGCCGGTCGAGTTCCAGCTGATGTCGGACAGGTGGACCAGGCCGTCGATGCCGCCGTCCAGGCCGATGAAGATGCCGAAGTCGGTGATCGACTTGATCTGGCCGGACACCTTGTCGTTCTTCTTGTGGATGGCCGCGAAGGTCTCCCACGGGTTGCTGGTGACCTGCTTGATGCCCAGCGAGATGCGGCGACGCTCCTCGTCCACGTCCAGGACCATGACCTGCACTTCGTCGCCGACCTGCACGACCTTGGACGGGTTCACGTTCTTGTTGGTCCAGTCCATCTCGGACACGTGCACCAGGCCTTCGACGCCCGGCTCGATCTCGACGAACGCGCCGTAGTCGGTCACGTTGGAGACCTTGCCGAACACGCGGGTATTGGCCGGGTAGCGGCGCGCGATGTTGTCCCACGGATCCTCGCCCAGCTGCTTCAGGCCGAGGCTGACGCGGTTGCGCTCGCGGTCGTACTTGAGCACGCGGACGTCGAGCTCCTGGCCCACTTCCACGACTTCGGACGGATGGCGCACGCGCTTCCAGGCCATGTCGGTGATGTGCAGCAGGCCGTCGATGCCGCCGAGGTCGACGAACGCGCCGTAATCGGTCAGGTTCTTGACGACGCCCTTCAGCACCGCGCCCTCGACCAGCTTCTCGAGCAGCTGCTCGCGCTCTTCCGAATGCTCGGATTCGACCACCGCGCGGCGCGAAACCACCACGTTGTTGCGCTTGCGGTCGAGCTTGATGAGCTTGAACTCCAGCTCCTTGCCTTCCAGGTACACCGGGTCGCGGACCGGGCGCACGTCGACCAGGGAACCGGGCAGGAATGCGCGGACGTCCTTGATGTCGACGGTGAAGCCGCCCTTGACCTTGCCGCTGATGCGGCCGGTGATGGTCTCGTTCTTCTCGAGGGCTTCCTCGAGCTCGTCCCACACCATCGCGCGCTTCGCCTTCTCGCGCGACAGCACGGTCTCGCCGAAGCCGTTCTCGAGCGAGTCCAGCGCCACCTTGACGGTGTCGCCGATGCCAACATCGATCTCGCCGGCGTCGTTGCGGAACTGCTCGATCGGGACGATGCCCTCGGACTTCAGGCCGGCGTTGATGACCACGACGTCGTTGCGGACATCGACCACGATGCCCTTGACGATGGCACCGGGCTTGATCTTGGCCCAGTTGGCCTGGCTGGCTTCAAACAGTTCGGCGAAGGATTCGGTTGCTGCGTTCATGAAAAATCTCGGGTGGATACACAGGCGGCCCACAGGAACGGGGCGGCCCACCTTGGGTTGGTTGGCGGTCGCGCAGGAGGCGCTTGGCCATGTGTGGACGGAAGAAAACCGCGGGCACGGAATGCACCCGCGGAACGGTTCTGCAACGTGAAACCCTCGCCGGCTTACGGCGTGGGGCGGGACACGACGTCCAGCACCCGCGCGACCACCGCGTCGATGGGCAGGCCGGTGGTATCGATGCGGACGGCGTCGTCGGCC
>DATJDY010000165.1:0-2067 GCA_035497155.1 Luteimonas sp. | reverse complement strand
GCGTGCCGCCGCCGAAGAACACCGTCTGCACCGTGCGGCCCCAGGCCAGCGGCAGGTCGTGGTCGAGGTCGGCGACCAGCGCATCGACATAGGCGGCGAACGGCAGCGCGCCGCGGCCTTCGTGCGAATTGAAGTCGCAATACGGGCATTTGCGCACGCACCAGGGCAGGTGCACGTACAGCGACAGCGGCGGGGTGGCGAGCATCGGTCCTATTGTAGGAGCGGCTCCAGCCGCGAGCGCTTTCTCCGCATCCCCGGGCAGTCGAAAGCTCGCGGCTGAAGCCGCTCCCACAGAAGCGCTCCTACAGGAGTTCCGGCAGCCGCCGCTTCAGCACCGTCAGCGCACGACCGCGATGGCTGATCCGGTTCTTCACCACGGGGTCGAGTTCCGCGGCCGAGCAGCCATGTTCCGGATCCAGGAACACCGGGTCGTAGCCGAAGCCGGCGGCCCCGCGCGGCGCGTGCAGGATGCGGCCTTCCCAACTGCCTTCGGCGACGAGCGGGCGCGGATCGTCGGCCGAGCGCAGCAGCGCGAGCGCGCAATGGAAGCGCGCGGTGCGCTCCTCGTCGACGACATCGCGCAGTTCGCCGAGCAGTCGCGCGATGTTGCGCGCGTCGTCGCCATGCACGCCGCCGTAGCGCGCCGAGTACAGCCCGGGCGCGCCGCCGAGCGCGTCCACGCACAGGCCGGAATCATCGGCGAGCGCGGGCAGGCCGGTCGCGGCCGACGCGTGCCGCGCCTTCAGCAGTGCGTTCTCGACGAAGCTCAGCCCGGTCTCGTCGGCATCGGCGATGCCGAACTCCGATTGCGCGCGCAGCACGTGGCCGCTGCCGGCGAGCAGCCCGCGCAGTTCGGCGAGCTTGCCCGCGTTGCCGCTGGCCAGGACGATCTCCACGGACGGACGTCAGCCGGACGCGAGCGCCGCGCGCTGCGCCTCGAACAAGGCCTCGCAGCCCTGCGCGGCCAGCGCGAGCATCGCGTCGAGCTCGTCGCGGCGGAAGGCATGGCCTTCGGCGGTGCCCTGCAGCTCGATGAAGCCGCCGCCGTCGTTCATCACCACGTTCATGTCGGTGTCGCAGTCGCCGTCCTCGGCATAGTCGAGGTCGAGCACCGGCACGCCGCGATAGATGCCGGCGGAGACCGCTGCGACCGCGCCGAACACCGGGTCGCGGCCGCCACGCGTCGCGACTTCGCGCTTGTCCTGCAGCCAGCGCACCGCATCGACCAGCGCCACGTACGCGCCGGTGATCGCCGCGGTGCGCGTGCCGCCATCGGCCTGCAGCACGTCGCAATCGAGGGTGATCGTTCGTTCGCCCAGCGCTCCGCGGTCCACGCAGGCGCGCAGCGAGCGGCCGATCAGGCGCTGGATCTCGAGCGTGCGCCCGCCTTGCTTGCCGCGCGCGGCCTCGCGATCGCTGCGCGTGTGCGTTGCGCGCGGGAGCATGCCGTACTCCGCCGTTACCCAGCCTTCGCCCTTGCCGCGCAGGAACGCGGGCACGCGGTTCTCCACGCTCGCGGTGCACAGCACGCGCGTGTCGCCGAACGACACCAGGACCGAACCCTCCGCGTGGCGGGTGTAGCCGCGCACGATCGAGACCTCGCGCATCTGCGCGGGCGTGCGGCCACTGGGGCGGGTGAATTCAGTCGTTCCGGGCATGCCCAGGTTTTCCGGCGGGGGAGGCGCGCGAGTCTAGCAGCCGCCCGGTAAGCGGCCGTGCCCGGGGGCTGGCGCGCCGGGGGTGGCATACTCCCGTCCCGTGCCCAGCCGCGAGCCGCCCGCAGCATGATCCGAAGCATGACCGCCTTCGCCTCCGGCGAACGCGCCGGCCCCGACGGCACGCTGGGCTGCGAAGTGCGCGCGGTGAACCACCGTTTCCTGGAAGTGGGCGTGCGCCTGCCGGAAGAACTGCGCGCGCTCGAGCCGGCGATCCGCGAGCGCGTCTCCACGCGCGCCAGCCGCGGCAAGGTGGACGTGGTGATGCGCTTGCGCGCGCCCGAAACGGGCGAAGCGCTGGTCGTGGACGATGCGCTCGTCGACCGGCTCGGCGCGCTCGCCCGCTCGCTCG
>DATJDY010000164.1:0-2020 GCA_035497155.1 Luteimonas sp. | reverse complement strand
CGACGAATCGACGACGGCGACGCCTTCCTCGAGGCACGCGAGCAGGTTCGCCAGCGCCTGCCCGTAGGTGTCGTGGAAGTGGACGGCGAGCGCGGCCATCGGCACTTCGGCGGCGACCGCGAGCAGCATCGCGCGCGCCTTCGACGGCGTGCCGGTGCCGATGGTGTCGCCGAGCGAGATTTCGAAACAGCCCATGTCGCGCAGCGCGCGCGCCACGCGCACCACGTCCGCCAGCGGCACTTCGCCCTGGTACGGGCAACCGAGGACGGTGGACACGTATCCGCGCACCGCGACGCCGTCGGCGCGCGCGCGCTCCATGACCGGCGCGAAGCGCTCCAGCGATTCGTCGATGCCGGCGTTGGTGTTGCGGCGGTTGAACGCTTCGGACGCGGCGGTGAACACCGCGATGTCGCGCGCGCCGGCGGCGATCGCGCGCTCGTAGCCCTGCAGGTTCGGCACCAGCACCGGGTAGCGCACGCCAGGCTTGCGGTCGATCGCGGCCATCACTTCGGCGGCGTCGGCGAGCTGCGGCACCCACTTCGGGCTGACGAAGCTGGTGGCCTCGATGCACGGCAGCCCGGCGGCCGAGAGGCGATCGATCAGTTCGACTTTCGCGGGCGTGGGAACGATCGCCTTCTCGTTCTGCAGCCCGTCGCGCGGGCCGACTTCCACGATGCGCACGCTGGCGGGCATCGGCATGTCAAGGCTCCAGCGACACCAGGACGGCCTCGGCCTCGACGAAGTCGCCGGCAGCCGCGCGTACGCCGGCGACGATGCCGTCGCGCGGCGCCTTCAGGGCGAGTTCCATCTTCATCGCCTCGACCACCACGAGTTCCTGTCCCGCCACGACCTTGTCCCCCTCGCGGACCCGGACCACCACCACCCGGCCGGGCATTGGGGCCCGGACCCGGTCGTCCTTCACCGCAGACGCGTCGTTGTCCGGACGATACACCTGTACGGGTGCGAATGGAGTGCGGCGGATCCCGTCGTGCACGACGAGGCGGCCGGGGTCGGCGTGCACGAGGAAACGCCGCGCGGAATCGCCAAAACGCGCATCCAGCACCCCATCGGCCAGTCGTGCGCCGGCAACGGTGACCGGGGCCTCGCCATCCGTCGTGATGCGGTACTCGCCGGCATTGCCCTGGGCGGTCGCGACGAGGCGCTGCCCGCGCACCAGGAAGGCGAGCCGGCGCATGCCGGCGTGGCCCAGCCGCCAGCCATCGGCGCTCGCCCAGGGCGAACCAGGATCGCCGGAGGCCGCGGCCGCGGCGGCGCAGGCGCGTTCCTGCAGCAGCAACTGCACCGTGCAGGCGGCGAGCAGCGCATCGCGCGGCACGGCGTCGCCCACCCGCGGCACGAACTCGTCGAGGTGCCGGTCGAGATAGCCCGTGTCGATCGTGCCGCCGACGACGGCCGGATGGCGCACCAGCCGCTCGAGGAAGGCGATGTTCGACTTCGGCCCGGCGACGTCGCACTGCGCGAGCGCTTCGCGCATCCGCGCCAGGGCTTCGTCGCGATCGGCGCCGTGCACGATGAGCTTGGCGATCATCGGGTCGTAGAAGATCGTGACCACGTCGCCTTCGACCACGCCCGAATCGATGCGCACCGATGCCGACGCCGCCGGAAGGCGCAGCCGCTCGAGCTTGCCCGAACCCGGCAGGAAGCCGGCTTCCGGATCCTCGGCGTAGAGGCGCACCTCGATCGCGTGGCCCAGTTGCGGCACGCCCGTCTGCGCGAGCGGCAAGGCTTCGCCCGCCGCGACGCGCAGCTGCCATTCCACCAGGTCCAGGCCCGTCGTCATCTCGGTGACCGGATGCTCGACCTGCAGCCGCGTGTTGATCTCCATGAAGAAGAATTCGCCCGAGGGCGCGACGATGAACTCCACCGTGCCCGCGTTCGCGTAGTCGATCGCGCGCGCCGCCTGCACCGCGGCCGCGCCCATCGCCGCGCGCAGCTCCGGCGTCAGGAACGGCGAGGGCGATTCCTCCAGCACCTTCTGGTAGCGGCGCTGCGCCGAGCA
>DATJDY010000163.1:0-6108 GCA_035497155.1 Luteimonas sp. | reverse complement strand
GTCGACGGCATGCTCGACAGCGCCGCGATCCAGCTCGACGAAGCGCTGGCGCTGCTCGAGCAGGTGCGCGCCGACCTCGACCTCGACCCGGCGGCGTTCGACGAGCTCGACCGGCGCCTGGGCCGCCTGCACGACCTCGCGCGCAAGCATCGCGTCGCGCCGGAGGGCCTCGCCGCGCAGCGCGACGCGCTCGCCGCCGAACTCGAGGTGCTACGCGACTCCGGTGCCCGCCTGCGCAAGCTCGACCCCGAAATCGAGGCGGCGGCGCAAGCCTGGCAGGCCGCCGCGGCCACGCTCGGTGCCGCGCGCGCCGATACCGCGTCGCGGCTGTCCTCGGCCACGACCGCGCTGCTGTCCGAACTCGGCATGGGCGGCGGCCGCTTCGAGGCAACGCTGGAGCCGGCGGCCTCCGACCGGCCGGATCCGCAGGGCGCCGAACGCGTCGAGTTCCTCGTCGCCGCCAACGCGGGCCAGCCGCCGCGCCCGCTGCGACGCGTGGCCTCGGGCGGAGAACTGTCGCGCATCTCGCTCGCGATCGAGGTCGCCGCGCTCGGCAAGGACGCGGTGCCGACGATGGTGTTCGACGAGGTCGACTCGGGCATCGGCGGCGCCGTCGCCCAGATCGTCGGCCAGAAGCTGCGCGCGCTCGGCGCGGGGCGCCAGGCGCTGTGCGTGACCCACCTGCCGCAGGTCGCTGCGCACGGGCACGCGCACTATCGCGTCAGCAAGTCCGAACAGGCCGGCGCGACGCACAGCGCGGTCGAAGTGCTCGACGCGAAGGCGCGCGAGGAGGAAATCGCTCGGATGCTCGGCGGCCTCGCCGTCGGCAAGGAGGCGCGCGCGGCGGCGCGCCGTTTGCTCAGCGACGCAGCGTCCTGATCAGGAACGCAGTTTCCTGACGTACAGCACCAGGGCGTGGTCCTGGATCTCGTAGCCCTGCCCGGCGGCGATGCGCCGCTGCAGGTCCTCGATCTCGTCGCTGTGGAACTCGATGACCTTGCCGGTCTCCACGTCCACCATGTGGTCATGGTGCTCGCCGCGGTCCAGTTCGTACACGGCGTGGCCGCCCTCGAAGTTGTGCTTGAGCACCAGGCCGGCGGCCTCGAACTGGGTGAGCACGCGATAAACGGTGGCCAGCCCGATCTCGTCGCCCTGGTCGAGCAGGTGCCGGTAGATGTCCTCGGCGGTCAGGTGGCGCGGCCGCAGCTGGTCCAGCAGCGCCAGGATCCGCATGCGCGGGTGGGTGACCTTCAGTCCCGCCTTGCGCAGGTCGTTGGATTCCATGGCGGCTCGGGCTCCCGGCTTGCGTGTATGATCGCCCCCATTATCGGCCCTTTTCCAAGCCTGCGAACCCATGCGCAAGAACGTCCTGCTCGCCGCCGCCATGGCGCTCACCGTCGCCGGCTGCGGCGTCATCTACCGGCAGCCGATCTACCAGGGCAACCTGATGGACAAGGCCGCGGTCGACCAGCTCGCCGCCGGGATGACGAAGGACCAGGTGCAGGCCCTGCTGGGTTCGCCCTCCATCGCCGACCCGTTCCACCACGATCGCTGGGACTACACCTCGAGCGAGCAGGTCAAGCGCGTGGGCAAGCCCGACGTGCGCAATTTCACCGTGTACTTCGAGAACAACGCGGTCACGCGCTGGGAAGGCGACTACTTCCCCGAGCAGGACAGCGAGCTGGTGCAACGCATGGGCCGCTTCGGCAACCTCGCCAAGGACAAGAAGAAGAAAGGCGGCGGCTGAACCCGTCCCGGGCGAGTTCGCTCCAGCCGGGCTAGCGCCGCGCGCGCCGCCGGCGCGCTTCCTTCGGATCCAGGCGCAGGGCTTCCAGCAGTTCCACCCGGTCGCCGTCGCGCAACGGACGCGCCTGCGTCGCCACTTCGCCGAATACCGCGTAGCCCGCCACGCCGTCCAGCGGCAGGCCGCATGCGGCCAACGCATCGGCGATCGTCGCGCCAGCGGGCAGTTCCAGCTGCACCGAAGCGTGGCGGCGTGGCCAGGCGCGCATCACCTCGACGCGCAGCACGCGCGTTGCGCCGGGGGCATCGCCCGCCGCGGGGCCGTTCATTTCCCGGGAGCGTCTTCGGCAGGCGTGGCCTTCGCGGGCATGCCATCGGCGACGCGCACGAAGTCGTCCACCATCCGGTCGGCCAATCCCTGCATCCCCAGCGCCATCGCGCCGCCCAGCAGCTTCGCCTGCGGCTCGAACTCCAGCGTCAGGGTGACGCGGCAGGCGGACTCGTCCAGCGCATGGAACTGCCAGCGCCCGTGCAGGCGCCTGAACGGGCCGTCGCGCAACTCCATGTCGATGTGGTGCGGCGGCGAGAGCGTGTTTTCGGTCGTGAACCAGGTCCGCAGCGGCCCGAGCCCCAGGTCCAGTCTCGCGACCACCCGTTCCGGCCCGCGTTCCAGCACCTGCGCCGACTCGCACCAGCCGAAGCGTCGCGGATAGGCTTCGATGTCGTCCACCAGCGCGAACATGCGGGCCGCGGAATGGCCGACGAGCGCGCTTCGCTGGATTCTGGTCATGGAGATGGGACAATGGCCGGATGGCAGGAAAGTCTTCCAAGGATAAGGCAAACGGCGGCGGCACCATCGCGCTGAACAAGCGCGCGCGCCACGAGTACCACATCGAGCAGCAATTCGAGGCCGGGCTGGCCCTGCAGGGCTGGGAGCTGAAGTCGATCCGCGCCGGCCGCGCCAACATCACCGAAGCCTACGCGGTGGTCCGTGATGGCGAGCTGTTCCTGTTCGGCGCGCAGATCACGCCGCTGATCTCGGCCTCGAGCCACGTCGTCACCGACGACCGCCGCACCCGCAAGCTGCTGTTGCACCGGCGCGAGATCGACGTGCTGGTCGGCAAGGTGCAGCGCGACGGTTACACGCTGGTGCCCACCGCGATGTACTGGAAGGGCAACAAGGTCAAGGCCGAGATCGGCCTGGCGCGCGGCAAGCAGCTGCACGACAAGCGCGAGGCCAGCAAGGAGCGCGACTGGAACCGCGAGAAGCAGCGCGTGCTGCGCAAGCACAACAAGGACGCCTGAGGCTTCGCACTCGCGCGGGCATCGACCGCAGCGCAGGTCGCAACACCGGCGCCGGCCTCAGCCGAGCGGTTCGACCTCGGGCAGGGTGAACGCGAACGTCGCGCCCTGCCCCTCCACGCCTTCTGCGCGGATCGTGCCGCCGTGGCGCTCGACGATGCGCCGCACCGACGCCAGGCCGACGCCTTCGCCCGGGAACTCCTCCTGGCTGTGCAGGCGCTGGAACGGCCGGAACAGCTTGCCGGCGTACTCGGCCGGGAAGCCGGCGCCGTTGTCGCGCACGTAGAACGCGCCGCCGGGCTCGCGCCCGACCTCGATCCGCGCCGGGCGCCGGTCGCGGGTGAACTTCCACGCGTTGCCGAGCAGGTTCTCGAGCAGGTTGCGCACCAGGCTCGCGTCGCCCACCGCGCGCAGGTTCGGGCCGATGCTGATATCCACTTCGCGGCCGGGTTCGTTCGCGCGCAACTCGCCGACGATGTCCGCCGCCATGCGGCCGATGTCCAGCGCGACGAGGTGGATGCCGCCGCGTCCCAGTCGCGCCATCTTCAGCAGCGATTCGATCAGCGAGCCCATGCGCGAGGCGGCGTTGCGCACGCGCGCGACGTAATTGCGACCTTCGTCGTCGAGCGATTCGCCGTACCGCTCGCCGAGCAGGCGGCTGAACCCGTCGATCGCGCGCAGCGGCGCGCGCAGGTCGTGCGACACGCTGTAGGCGAAGGATTCCAGGTCCTGGTTGGCGATGGTCAGTTCCCGCGTGCGCGCCTCGACCCGCGCCTCGAGGCTGCGGTTCAGCGCCAGCACCTGCGCTTCCGCGCGCAGCCGGTCGGTGACGTCCTCGACCTGCACCAGCCGCACCACGTCCTGTCCGATTTCGCCGGGCACGGGCGCGAACGTCATCTGCACCTGGCGCAGGCCGCCGGATTCGGCGAGCAGCGTGCGCGTGCTGCGATACACGCCAGCGCCCAGCAGCGCCTGCCGGCTGCGGCGCAACGCATCCTCGCCGCTGTAGTCGAGGAAGTGCGCGTCGAACTCGGTGCCCAGCAGCTGCGCGAGCGGCCGGCCGAGGATCCGCGCCAGCGCCGGGTTCGCGTCGACGATCCGGCCCTGCCGGTCGAGCAGCGCCTGGCCGATCGCCGAGTATTCGAGCGCGCTGCGGAAGCGCTGCTCGCTGCGTCGATAGGATTCGGTCATCCGCGCCGCGAGGCGTTCCGCGCGCGAACGCGTGGTCGCGAGCACCAGCGCGATGCCGTACAGCAACAGCGACGCGATCACGCCGATGACGAGGGTGCTGCGAAGGTTGCGCAGCCGCAAGTCGAGTGCCTCGCGCGGCGGCGATGCGAACTCCAGCCGCCAGCGATGGCCGTAGGCCACGATGTTGGTGGTCGCGTGGAAGCCGGGCAAGGGCTTCGCGCCCGCAGTGTCGTCGAGCAGCACCTCGCCGGCGCCGGCACCCTCGCCGTCGCCGAGGTCCACGATGCGCAGCGATGGATGCTGCGGCGCCTTGCGCAGCGCCGTCCGCACCAGGTCGGCGACGCGGAACGGCACGTACACCCAGCCCTGCAGCGATTCGCGCCGTGCTTCCACGCTCACGGGGCGATCGCCGGCGCGGAAGACCGGGAGCAGCAACAGCATCCCGGGCACCTGCACTGTGGTCGCGCCGCGGTCCTGGCTCAACACCAGCCGTCCCGTCAGCCGCGGCTGGCCGCTGTCGCGCGACGCGTCCATCGCCGCCCGCCGGACCGGCTCGGAGTACAGGTCGTAGCCGATCGCCCGTGCGTTCTCCTGGGTCAGCGGCTCCAGGTACAACACGGGGCCATAGGTCCCGCGCACGCCATGCGGCCACACGCTCAGCATCCCCTCGCCACTCTCGCGGAGCATGCGTTGCGTCTCCGACAGCTGCAGCGGCGTCGCCTCGAACGCGAAGCCGAGCCCGAGCGCATCGGGATAGCGCTGCCGCAGGTTCAGGCCGTCCACGTAGTTGCGCCATTGCTGCCGGCTCGGCCGCGCCACCGATGCGAACAGCGACACGCCGCCGCGCGCGAGCAGCTCGTAGTTGTTCAGTCGCTGCACGACCAGGGAAGAGGCCTCGTCGGCACGCGACGCGAATTCCGCCTGCGCCGCGGTCATCTCGCGCGCATGGGCGCCGCGCCAGTACAGGTAGACAAGCAGCAGCGACGCCAGCAGCACCAGCAATGCCAGCGCGTGGCCGGCCACGGAACTGGCGGCTGCGGGTGGCCGCATGTCCGGGGCCTGGGGCGTCGAGGGCATGCGCGAAGCATATCCCGGCTGCGAGCCGCCCTCGCGTGAACCGCCGCTGGCTCGCCCGGCCCCCGCCGCTTGTACCCCCGCCCACCCCGCCTATACTGGCCGGGTCAGCGAAATCGACAGTTCCCGGGGATGCACTGGCTTCGACGGGGGTAGCGAAATCGCCTGGCGCATGCCGAGGGGGTAGCTTTCCTCGTTAATCCAGCTGCAAAAACCCAGACGCCAACGACGACGTCTACGCTCTCGCCGCTTAAGGCGTAAGCCCCGAACCCACTTGTGCCCTTGCTCGTGGATGTAGGGTCATTATCAAGGGATAGGTTCCGGCGGCGACCCGTCAACCGGAATCGACAATCCAAGCGGGTGTGGATGACGGTGTGCCTCGCACGTTGTGTTGCCGCCATCCGAGATCGAACAACGAGCTAAGCATGTAGTGCCGGGCATGGAGCATCTTCGGACGGGGGTTCGATTCCCCCCAGCTCCACCAATGCAAGCAACTGGCCGCCTTCGGGCGGCCCGTTTTTTTGCCGGCCGAAAATGCTCAGGCGGCGGATTGCACCGGGTCGGTGGGGGGCGTCGACGTTGCCGTCGTGCCCGCGGGAACGCCGCGGCGCATCAGCCCGCGCGCAAGGAACAGCTCCACGCGCTCGAGCGGGATCCGGTCGCCCGCATCGCTGCCATAGTACGCCTCGACGATGCGGCCATCCTCGTCGATGAGGAAGTCGGCGGGCAGCAGGTTGTTGGTGTTCAGCCCGGCCAGGCCGACGATGCGCAGGCCGCGCAGCAAGGTGGGCACGCGGG
>DATJDY010000162.1:0-19751 GCA_035497155.1 Luteimonas sp. | reverse complement strand
GGTGGACGTCGACAAGGCGCCGGTCCCCGGCAGCAACGACGCGGTGGACGTGACCTTCACGGTCAAGGAAACCACGTCGGGCAGCTTCATGTTCGGCATCGGCTACGCCCAGCTCAGCGGCGTCAATACTTCGGTGTCGATCTCGGAGAACAACTTCCTCGGCACCGGCAACCGCGTGTCGCTCGCCGCGCAGAAGAGCTACTACCAGAAGGCGTACAACTTCTCGTTCGCCAACCCGTACTTCACCGACACCGGCATGTCGCTGGGATACAACCTGAGCTGGAGCGAGTTCGACTACTCCAACTACAACGTCGCCCAGTACTCGACCAATTCGATGTCGGCGCAGGTCACGCTCGGCGTGCCGATCAGCGAGTGGGACGGCTTCTCGGCCATGATCGGCGTGGACAGCAACCAGATCGTGCCGCTGGCCGGCTCGACGCCCGACGCGATCCTCGACTACGTCAAGGCCGTCGGCCAGTACACCTTCCACACCTGGCGCACCCAGCTGGGCTGGTCGCGCGACACGCGCAACGACTACTTCATGCCGACGGCGGGCACCTACCATCGCGCCACCGCGGAAGTCGCGCTGCCCGGCTCGACGGTGCAGTACTACAAGCTCGAGTACGAGTTCTCCAAGTACTGGCCGCTCACCCAGGCGCTGGTGCTGCGCACCGGCGTGAACATCGGTTACGGCGACAGCTACGGCAAGGACATCACGCGGACGATCTGCTACACCGCGCCGACGCCGCCCACCACGACCAACCCGAACCCGCCGCCCCCGCCGCCGCCGAGCGATCCGTGCACGCCGGCGTCGCCGGACTACGCGAAGACGGTGACCGCGACGGGCCTGCCGTTCTTCGAGAACTTCTACGCCGGTGGCGTCACCGGTGGCGGCCGCGTCCGCGGCTTCGTCGACAACACCCTCGGCCCGACCGCGATCAACGGCTTCGGCTACCGGCGCCCGATGGGCGGCTCGTTCAAGACGGTGGGCTCGACGGAAATGTTCTTCCCGAAGCTGTTCGACACCAAGGCCGCGCGCATTTCCGCGTTCGTGGATTTCGGCACCGTGTACAAGGACTGGAACAGCTTCGACGCCGGCGAAATGCGCGCCTCCGCGGGCGTGGCGCTGCTGTGGCGCTCGCCGATGGGCCCGATCGCCATCAGCTACGCGCTGCCGTTGCGCACGCAGCCGCTGGACGACGTCGAGCGCCTGCAGTTCACCTTCGGCGGGCAGTTCTAGCGCCGGCCCGCATGGAACTCACCGCCGCGCAGCTCGCCGAACGCCTCGGGCTGGCCGTGCGCGGCGATCCTTCGGCCCGCGTCTCGGGCGTGGCCACGCTCGCGCGGGCCACGCCCGCCGAGCTGTCCTTCCTCGCCAACCCGCGCTATCGCGCGCAGCTCGCCGCGAGCCAGGCGGGCATCGTGGTCATGCGCGAGGAGGACGCGGACGGCCATGCCGGCACCGCGCTGGTCGCGCGCGATCCGTATGCCGCGTTCGCGCGCGCGGCGGCCCTGTTCGAGGCGCGCGAAGCGGCGCCGCCGGGCATGCATGCGAGCGCGGTGGTCGATCCGTCGGCCGTCGTGGATGCAGGCGCGCACGTGGGTCCATTCGTGTCGATCGGCGCGCGCAGCGTGGTCGAAGCCGGTGCGATCGTCGGCCCGGGTTGCGTCATCGGCGAGGACTGCGTGGTCGGCGCCGGCAGCGAGCTGGTCGCGCGCGTCACCCTGGTTCGACGCGTGCGGCTCGGCCAGCGGGTGCTGGTGCATCCGGGCGCCGTGCTCGGCGCCGATGGCTTCGGCCTGGCGATGGACGCCGGCACCTGGCTGAAGGTGCCGCAGCTCGGCGGCGTCGTCGTCGGCGATGATTGCGAGATCGGCGCCAACACCACCATCGACCGCGGCGCGCTCGACGACACCGTGCTCGAGGAGGACGTGCGCCTCGACAACCAGATCCAGGTCGGCCACAACGTCCGCATCGGCGCCCACACGGCGATGGCCGGCTGCTCGGCAGTGGCCGGCAGCGCCACCATCGGCCGGTACTGCCTGATCGGCGGCGCGGCCGGCGTGCTCGGGCACCTGGAGCTCTGCGACCGGGTCACGGTCACGGCGATGAGCCTGGTGACCCATTCGATCCGCGAGCCGGGTGAGTACTCCTCCGGCACGCCGCTGATGGACAACAAGGCCTGGCGCAAGGCCGCGGCCCGTTTCAAGCAGCTCGACGCCCTCGCCCGCCGGCTCGGCGCCGCTTTGGGCGATAATCGCGGCTAGCCACGCAACACGCAGGACGGATCCACGTGCAACTGCCGCTCGATTCCATCGCCATCCAGAAGCTGCTGCCCCACCGCTATCCCTTCCTGATGGTGGACCGGGTGGTCGAGTTCGAGGCCGGGCGGCGCATCGTCTGCCAGAAGAACGCGACGATCAACGAACCGTTCTTCCAGGGCCATTTCCCCGGCCGGCCGGTGATGCCGGGCGTCCTGGTGATCGAGGCGCTGGCCCAGGCCGGCGGCCTGCTGATCCAGCTCTCGAACGAGGCCGACGCGACGGGCAAGGTGTTCTACCTGGTCAAGGTCGACGGCGCGAAGTTCAGCCGCATGGTGGTGCCGGGCGACCGGCTCGAACTGAACGTGACGCTCAAGCGCACCATCCGCAACATGGCGATGTTCGACAGCGTCGCGCTGGTCGACGGGCAACAGGTGGCGTGCGCGGAGATCCTCTGCGCCGAGGTCGCGGCCTGACATGGACCTGGCCGCCGGCATCCATGCCAGCGCGGTGGTCGATCCTTCCGCGCGCATCGGCGCCGGTGTCCGGATCGGCGCCTTCAGCCTCGTCAGTCCCGAAGTCGAGATCGGCGACGGGACGTGGATCGGTCCGCACTGCAGCGTGCAGGGGCCCACGCGCATCGGCCGCGACAACCGCATCCACGGCCACGCCGCGATCGGCGGCGATCCGCAGGACAAGAAGTTCGGGGGCGAGCGCACCGAACTGGTGATCGGCGACCGCAACGTGATCCGCGAGTTCGCGACGATCAATCGCGGTACCGGCAACGGCGGCGGCGCCACCCGCATCGGCGACGACAACTGGCTGCTCGCCTACGTGCACGTCGCGCACGACTGCATCGTCGGCAACGGCTGCGTGTTTTCCAACAACGCGACGCTCGCCGGCCACGTCGAAGTCGGCGACCAGGTGATCCTGAGCGGTTTCGCCGGCATCCACCAGTTCTGCCGCATCGGCGCGCACGCGTTCATCGGCATGGGCGCATTCGTCAACGGCGACGTGCCTCCGTTCGTGCTCGTTGCGCAGGAGGACTATGCGCGAGCGCGCGGCGTGAACGTGGAAGGCCTGAAGCGCCGCGGCTTCGACGCGGAGCGGCTGGCGGCGATCCGGCGCGCCTACCGCACGCTGTACCTGTCGGGCGCCAAGCTCGACGAGGCGCGCGTGCAGCTGGCGGAGATGGCGCGCGACAGCACGGACGTGCGCGCGCTGCTGGATTTCATCGACGCGGGGCAGCGCCCGCTGCTGCGATGAGCCTGCCGCGATGAGCATGGCTTCCCGATGAACGCGAGCGCGCCGCGGATCGCCCTGGTGGCCGGCGAGGCGTCGGGCGACCTCCTCGGCGCCGGGCTCGTGGCCGCGATCCGCGAACGCCATCCCGATGCGGTGTTCGCCGGCGTCGGCGGCGACGCGATGCGCGCCGCGGGCGTCGAGGCCTGGCACGACGCCAGCGAACTCGCGGTGATGGGCCTGGCCGAAGTGCTGGCGCACCTGCCGCGCCTGTTGCGCCTGCGCCGCGCGCTGCGCGAGCGCGTGCTGGCGTGGAAGCCGGACGTGTTCGTCGGCATCGATGCGCCCGACTTCAACCTCGGCCTCGAGCGCTGGCTCAAGCGCCGCGGCGTGCGCACCGTGCATTACGTGAGCCCGTCGGTGTGGGCGTGGCGCGAATCGCGCGCCGCGAAGATCGGCGCCAGCGCCGACCGCGTACTGTGCCTGTTCCCGATGGAACCCGCGATCTATGCGCGCCACGGCGTGGACGCGCGCTTCGTCGGCCATCCGCTCGCCGACGCGATCGCGCTGGAGCCCGATCGCGGCGCCGCGCGCGCGGCGCTCGGCATCCCGTTCCACGCGCCGGTGCTGGCAGTGCTGCCGGGTAGCCGCCTGGGCGAGATCGAACGGATGCTGCCGGCCTTCCTCGAAGCGGCGGCGCTGGTCGCGCGCGACGTCGACGACCTGCAACTGCTGGTCCCCGCCGCCAATGCCGAGTGCCGCGCCGCGATCGAGGGCCTGCTCTCCCGTTCCCCGTTCCCCGTTCCCCGTCCCCTGCTCCTCGACGGCCGCGCGCAACAGGCGATGGTCGCCGCCGACGTCGTGATGCTCGCGTCCGGCACCGCGGCGCTCGAAGCGATGCTGTGCAAGCGGCCGATGGTCGTCGGCCACCGCATCGCGAGTTCGACCTACCGGCTGGTGAAGGGCCTGGGCCTGCTGAAGTCGCGTTTCGTCAGCCTGCCGAACGTGCTTGCGGGCGAAGCGCTGGTGCCCGAACTGCTGCAGGACGACTGCACGCCGCCGAAACTGGCGGCGGCGGTGCTGGCCTGGTTCCGCGAGCCGGAAGCGGTCGCGGCGCTGCGGCCACGCTTCCGCGCGATCCACGAAACGCTGCGACGCAACGCGTCGGCGCGCGCGGCCGAGGCGGTGCTGGAATGACGATGCCGAGCGATGCGCAGGCGGCCGCGATGGCGACGGCAGCGCCAACCGCGGCGTCGCGGCTCATTGCCGGCGTCGACGAAGCCGGTCGCGGCCCCCTCGCCGGCCCGGTGGTCGTGGCGGCGGTGGTGTTCCCGCCGGGCCGCACGCCGGTCAACGGACTCGATGATTCCAAGCAGCTCGACGAAGCGCGCCGCGAGGCGCTGTTTCCGCGCATCGTCGAGCGCGCGCTCGCCTGGCACATCGTGTTCGTCGACGCCGGCGAGATCGACCGCATCAACATCTTCCACGCCACGATGCACGGCATGCGCGAGTCGCTGTGCGGCGTGGCGGCCGCGCTGGCCGACGGCCGGCTGGCCGGCGGCCCGCACGACGGTTGCGCGATCGAAGCACGCATCGACGGCAACCGCCTGCCGCGCGACCTGCCCTGTGCCGCGCGCGCGATCGTCGGCGGCGACGCGGTCGACCGCGCGATCATGGCCGCGTCGATCCTTGCCAAGGTGTCGCGCGACCGCTACATGCACGAACTGCATGCGCGCTGGCCCGGCTACGGCTTCGATGCGCACAAGGGCTACGGCACGCCGGTGCATCTCGAAGCGCTGGCGCGGCTCGGTCCGTGCCCGGAACACCGCCGCAGCTTCGCGCCGGTGCGCGAAGCGCTGCAGGGCCCGGGCCTGTTCGATGAATGCGTGCCGGCGTTCGCCGGCGCCTGAAACGCAACCACGACTGAACGCACCGGAAGTCATGGCCACTTGCGGCGCATCCGCCGCGCATTGCAACGGCGCAGGCTCATCGCGCATCCCATCAGGAAGCAGCCCCACCTGCCTGAGGAGGAACGTGCCATGCGTGCCGCGAACCAGTCCTTCGCCAACCAGCTCCCCGACCAGGAAACGGTCGCCGGCTTCGATGCGGCGCTCGCAGGCCTCGACCCGGACACCGCCCGCCGCGTGCTGAGCGAAGGCCTCGCCGAGATCGCATTGTGGCAACACCACCTGCGCGTCCAGGAAAGCCGCTACGCGAGCGACGACGGCCAGCCGCGGGAGCTGTTCCGCATCGGCTGAGCGGTGGCCGGCGGGAGGCGGGCGTGACGCGCTGGCGTGGACGGCGTTGATGTCAACTCTTGTCCGGTCCCCGGGCGGGGGCTAGGCTGCGGAAAGCCATGCCCTCCCGCTTCGTCCACCTGCACCTGCACAGCGAGTATTCGCTGGTCGACTCGACGATCCGGATCCCGGAGCTCATCGGGCGTTGCGTCGCGCTGGGCCAGCCGGCGGTGGCGATCACCGACCACGCCAACCTGTTCTCGCTGGTCAAGTTCCACAAGGCCGCCGAGGCCGCGGGCATCAAGCCGGTCACCGGCGCCGACATCCTGCTCGCGGAAGGCGACGAAGCGCCGACGCGCCTGACCCTGCTGTGCCGCGACAACGCCGGTTACCTCGCGCTGTCGCGCCTGCTCACGCGCGCGTGGATGGAAGGCCAGCGCCACGACGGCGTGGTCGTGCGCCCGCACTGGCTGCACGAGGACAACGCCGGCCTGTTCATGCTCGCCGGTCGCGACAGCGAAGCCGGGCGCCTGGCCGCCGCGGGCCGCCACGACCTCGCCGCGCAATGGCTGGCGGACCTGCAGCGCCACAGCGGCGGCAATGCGCACCTGGAAATCACCCGCACCGGCCGCGAGGGCGAAGAAACCTTCAACAGCTTTGCCGTGCAGGCCGCCTCGGCGCGCGGCATCCCGCTGGTGGCGAGCAACGACGTGCGCTTCCTCGACCCCGACGGCTATGAGGCGCACGAGGCGCGCGTGTGCATCGCCACCGGCCGCGTGCTCGACGATCCGCGCCGCCCGCGCGACTACAGCCCGGAGCAGTACCTCAAGTCGTCGGACGACATGGCGACGCTGTTCGCCGACCTGCCCGACGCGATCGACAACACGCTCGCGCTGGCGACGCGCTGCAATTTCGCGCTGTCGCTGGGCACCTATCACCTGCCGGCGTTCCCGGTGCCGTCGGACGAAACGCTCGACAGCTGGATCCGTTCGCAGGCGCGCGACGGCCTCGCGCGGCGCCTCGCGAAGCAGGAACCCGCACCCGGGCACACGCGCGAAAGCTACGAGGCGCGCCTGGAGGCCGAGCTGGACGTGATCGTCCGCATGGGCTTCCCGGGCTACTTCCTGATCGTCGCCGACTTCATCAACTGGGCGAAGGACCATGGGATCCCGGTCGGCCCCGGTCGCGGTTCGGGTGCCGGCTCGCTGGTGGCGTGGTCGCTGGGCATCACCGACCTCGACCCGATCCCGTACGACCTGCTGTTCGAGCGCTTCCTCAACCCGGAACGCGTGTCGATGCCCGACTTCGACATCGACTTCTGCATGGACCGCCGCGACGAGGTGATCGACTACGTCGCCGGCAAGTACGGCCGCGACCGCGTCAGCCAGATCATCACCTACGGCACCATGGCCGCGAAGGCGGTGGTCCGCGACGTGGGACGCGTGCTCGGCTTCCCGTACGGCTTCGTCGACGGCATCGCCAAGCTCGTGCCGATGACGCTGGGCATCTCGCTCGACGACGCGCTCGGCCACACCGAGAAGTCGCGCAGCGACGAGAACTGGCGCTCCGACGAGTTGATCCAGCGTTACGCCGCCGAAGACGACGTCCGCGACCTGATCGACCTCGCCCTGCAGCTCGAAGACCTCACCCGCAACGCCGGCAAGCACGCCGGCGGCGTGGTGATCGCGCCCGAGCCGCTGTCCGCGTTCTGCCCGCTGTTCGCCGAACACGACGGCCACGGCGCCGGGCGCAACCCGGTGACGCAGTTCGACAAGGACGACGTCGAGGCGATCGGCCTGGTGAAGTTCGACTTCCTGGGGCTCCGGACGCTGACGATCATCGATTGGGCCGTCAAGGCGATCAACAGGCGGAAAGCGGGAAGAGGGAACGGGGAAGCGGGAACCGCGCTACAGGGCGATCTTGATATTGCGACGCTGCCGCTGGAGGACAGGGCGACGTACGAACTGTTCGCGAGGGGGGACACGATCGCGGTGTTCCAGTTCGAATCGCGCGGCATGCGGGAGCTTCTGCGGCGCGCGCAGCCGGACCGCTTCGAGGACCTGATCGCGCTGGTGTCGCTGTTCCGCCCGGGCCCGATGGACCTGATCCCGGACTTCATCGAGCGCAAGCACGGCCGCGCCGAAGTGCGCTATCCGCACAAGCTGCTGGAGCCGATCCTGGCGCCGACCTACGGCGTCATCGTCTACCAGGAACAGGTGATGCAGACGGCGCAGGTGCTGGCCGGCTACTCGCTCGGCGGCGCCGACCTGCTGCGCCGGGCGATGGGCAAGAAGAAGGTCGAGGAGATGGCGAAGGAGCGCGCCAAGTTCGAGGACGGCGCGCTCGCCACCCACGGCATCCCGGCGCGCGAGGCCGGCCCGATCTTCGACCTGCTCGAGAAGTTCGCCGGCTACGGCTTCAACAAGTCGCACGCGGCCGCGTACGCGCTCGTGTCGTACCAGACGGCGTGGCTGAAGGCGCACCACCCCGCCGAATTCATGGCGGCGGTGCTGTCCAGCGACATGGACAATACCGACAAGGTCGTCGGCTTCCTCGACGAGGCGCGGGCAATGGAACTCGTGGTGCTGCCGCCCGACGCCAACGCGTCGACCTACATGTTCGAAGCCATCGACCTCGCCACGGGCGAAGGCGGCGGCAAGCGCGGTACCGTGCGCTACGGCCTCGGTGCGGTGAAGGGGGTCGGCCGCGGCGCCTGCGAAGCGATCGTCGAGGAGCGCGAGCGCGGCGGTGCGTTCGCCGACCTGCTCGACTTCTGCAAGCGCGTGGATTCGACGAAGCTCAACAAGCGCGCGCTCGAAGCGCTGGTGCATGCCGGCGCGCTCGACGCGCTCGGCCGCAACCGCGCCTCGCTGATGCTGCAACTGCCGGAAGTGCTCAAGGCCACCGACCAGCTCGCGCGCGAACGCGAGGCGGGCCAGAACTCGCTGTTCGGCGGCGGCGGCGGAGCGGCGCCCGAACTGCGCATCGAACTGCCGCAGGCCGACGAATGGCCGCTGCTGCAGCGCCTGCAGGGCGAGCGCGAAACGCTCGGCCATTACCTCAGCGGCCACCCATTCGATCCGTACCGCGAGGACCTGCGCGCGCTGCTCGGCCACGACCTCGGCGACCTCGACCGGATCTGGGCCGCGCGCCCGCAGGAGGAACGCCGCGGCTGGCGCCAGGAGACCACGGTGATCGTGGCCGGCCAGGTGATCGGCATGCGCAAGCGCGGCGAGTCGCAGGCCTTCGTGCAGCTCGACGACGGCCGCGGCCGGATCGAATGCGCCTTCTTCGCCGAAGCCTGGAACGAATGTGCCCCGCTGCTGACCCGGGATCGCATCCTGCTGGTCGAAGGCGGCCTGCGCGAGGACGAGTTCAGCGGCGGCTTCTCGCTGCGCGCGCGCCGCGCCTGGGACTACGTGCAGGCCTGCCCGGGCCACGCGCAACGCCTGTCGGTGCAGCTGGACCTGCGCGAGGAGGCGGCGCTGGAGCGCTTCCTGGAGGCCCTGCGCGGCCACGAGGGCGCGACCCCGCTGCTGGTGGAAGCGATCACCGGCCAGGCGCGTGGGCGGCTGAGCATCAACGGCGGGCGGGGCGTGCGCGCCGATGCGGCCCTGCCGGGCCTGCTGCGCGCCCTCCCTGGCGTGCGGGCCGTGCGCCTGCACCTCGCCCGCCCCTGGGGTTGAGGCATGGCCGGGGCCCGCCCCGGCCGTTAAACTCTTCCGATGAACCCGAACTACCTCGACTTCGAGCAGCCGATCGCCGACCTGGAAGCCAAGATCCAGGAACTGCGCCAGGCCAGCCACGGCCAGGCCGTGAACATCGATGCCGAAGTGCATGCCTTGCAGGACAAGGTCCGGCAGCGCACCGCCCACATCTTCCGCGACCTGACGCCGTGGCAGGTCTCGCAGCTGTCGCGCCATCCGGCCCGGCCGTACACGCTGGACTACCTGCGCGTCATGTGCGAGGAATTCCAGGAACTCGCCGGCGACCGCGCCTATGCGGACGACGCCGCGATCGTCGGCGGCCTCGCCCGCATCGACGGCCGCAGCGTGGTCGTGATCGGCCACGAGAAGGGCCGCGACACCAAGTCCAAGCTCAAGCGCAACTTCGGCATGCCGCGCCCCGAGGGCTACCGCAAGGCGCTGCGCCTGATGAAGCTCGCCGAGCGCTTCCACCTGCCGCTGCTGACCTTCATCGACACGATGGGCGCGTATCCCGGCATCGGCGCGGAAGAGCGCGGCCAGTCCGAGGCGATCGCGCGCAACCTGCTGGAGATGGCCGAACTGCGCACGCCCATCATCTGCACCGTGATCGGCGAAGGCGGCTCCGGCGGCGCGCTCGCGATCGGCGTCGGCGACATCACCAACATGCTCGAATACAGCACCTACTCGGTGATCACGCCGGAAGGATGCGCGTCGATCCTGTGGAAGACGGCGGAGAAGGCGAAGGACGCGGCCGAGCAGCTCGGCCTCACCGCGCCCCGGCTCAAGGAACTGGGCCTGGTCGACAAGGTCGTGCGCGAGCCGATCGGCGGCGCGCACCGCAAGCCGGTGCAGATGGGCCGGCGCCTGAAGGCGGTGCTGCTCAACGAACTCGACGCGCTGGAAGCGATGCCGATCGACGTGCTGATGCAACGCCGCTACGAGCGCCTGCGCGGTTACGGCGCCTACGAGGCGGCGTGAATCCGCTGCCGCAGCCCGCCGCGCCCGCGCGGCCGGTGCTCGCGGCCTTCAGCGGCGGCCTCGATTCCGCCGTATTGCTGCACTGGCTTGCGACGCATCCGGCGATGCACGGCGGCCTGCGCGCCATCCATGTCGACCACGGCCTGCACCCGGATTCCGGAGCGTGGGCCGCGCACTGCCGCGAAAGCTGCGCCGCACTCGACGTCCCGCTCGAGGTCGTGCGCGTGGACGTGGCGCGCGACAGCGGCCACGGCCCCGAAGCCGCGGCGCGCGCGGCGCGCCACGGCGCCTTCGTGGCGGCGCTGCGCGACGGCGAAGTGCTCGCCCTCGCCCACCACGCCGACGACCAGGCCGAAACCTTCCTGCTGCGCGCGCTGCGCGCGTCCGGTCCCGACGGGCTGGCGGCGATGCGGCCGTGGCTCGCGTATCGCGGCGGCTGGGCGTGGCGCCCGTTGCTCGAGACGCCGCGCGCGGTCTTGCAGCGCCATGCCCTGGAACACCGGCTGCGCTGGATCGAGGATCCGTCCAACGCGGACCCTTCGTTCGACCGCAATTACCTGCGCCACGCGGTGATGCCGCGCCTGCGCGAACGCTGGCCGCATGCCGATGCCGCCTTCGCCGCCAGCGCGCGCCTCGCCGGCGAGGCGGCGGACCTGCTCGACGCGGGGGACGCGCGGCTGCTCGCGGCGCTACGACCGGAGGATGCGGGCACGCTCGATGTCCCCGGCCTGCTCGCGATGCCCGCGGCGCGGCGCGCTCGCGTGTTGCGGCGCTGGGTGGCGGAACTCGGCCTGCCGCCGCTGCCCGCGAACGGCGTCGCGCGAGTCGAACACGAATTGCTGCCGGCGCGCCGCGATGCCGAGGCCGAGTTCGCCTGGGCCGGCGCCCGGCTGCGGCGCTGGCGCGACCAGTTGCATGCGGGCCGCGCGTCCGCGCCGCTGCCCGCCGACTGGGCGACGACGTGGGACGGCCGCGCGCCGCTGGCACTGCCCGGTGGCGGCGTGCTGCGGCTCCAGGGCGCGGGTGGATTCGACGCGCCGCTGCGCGTGCACGCGCGCCACGGCGGCGAGCGCATCGCCCTGCCTGGGCGCAGCCACCACCACGCACTGAAGCACGTGCTGCAGGACCTCGGGCTGCCGCCGTGGGAACGCGAGCGGCTGCCGCTGCTGGAAGATGCCGACGGCCAGCTCCTCGCCGCCGGCGACCGGGTGATCGCCGCCCCGCTGCAAGCCTGGCTCGACGCCCGCGGCGCACGCCTGGCCTGGACGTCATGAGCGCCCCGCCGCGCTAGAATCGGCGCATGCCGAAGCAGCCCGCCGCCGAGCCCTCTCCCGTCGCCGATTTCGAGGCCTCGCTCGACTCGCTCGAGCAGCTGGTCGAGAAGATGGAAAAGGGCGACATGAGCCTCGAAGAGTCGCTCGCCGCCTACGAATCCGGCGTCGGCCTGTATCGCCGCTGCCAGGCCGCGCTGGAACAGGCCGAACTGCGCGTGCGCCTGCTCACCGATCCGGACGATCCGGCCGGCGCGCAGCCGTTCCCGCCGTCGGCGCAGGGCGCCAGCGGCGATGCCTGAAGCCCGCGCCCCGCTGCCGCCGCCGGCGGTGCTGCGGTCGCGCATCGAAGCCGTCCTCGACGCCGCGCTTCCCGGCGAAGCGCGCGAGCCCTCGCGCCTGCATGCGGCGATGCGACACGCCGTGCTCGGCGGCGGCAAGCGCATGCGCGCGCTGCTCGCCTATGCCACCGGCGATGCCTGCGGCGCAACGCTCGACGCGCTCGACGATGCCGCTGCCGCGGTCGAACTCGTGCATGCGTATTCGCTGGTGCACGACGACTTGCCGGCGATGGACGACGACGCGCTGCGCCGCGGCAAGCCGACGGTGCATGTCGCCTTCGACGAGGCCACCGCGATCCTCGCGGGCGACGCGCTGCAATCGCTCGCGTTCGAACGCCTCGCCGCCGCGCCGCTGCCGGCCGAAGCGCGCGTGGCGATGCTGCGCGAACTCGCGGTCGCCGCCGGCGCCGCGGGCATGTGCGGCGGCCAGGCGCTCGACATCGGCGCCACGGGCACGCGCATGCCGCTGCTCGCGCTCGAAGCCATGCATGCGCTGAAGACCGGGGCGCTGCTGCGCGCGGCCGTACGCCTGGGCGCGCTCGCCGGCGGCGCCGGTGCCGACGACAGCGCCGCGCTCGACCGCTACGCCAACGCACTCGGCCTCGCCTTCCAGGTGCGCGACGACCTGCTCGACGTCGAAGGCGACAGCGCGACGCTCGGCAAGACCGCCGGCAAGGACCAGGCGCAGGCCAAGGCGACCTTCCCCGCGCTGATCGGCGTGGACGCCTCGCGCGAGCGCCTGCTGGCGCTGGCGGCGGAAATGGAGGCAGCATTGGCACCGTTGGGCGGGCGCGGCGCGGCACTGGCCGCGCTGGCCAGGCAGGTCGTCGAGCGCGACCACTGACGCAAGCACGAAGGCAGGGCGCAACAAGGCAAGACCACCACCACTGACGCCGGGGAGCGCATGGCGGGCGAAGGGGAAAAAGCGAAGCGATGGCACCAACGCCTGCTGGCGCGCGCGGAAGCGTTGCTGGCGTGGCTCGGCTTCACCTTCGTCACGCGCTGGGGCGGCTTCGAACGCGGCTACCGGCGCCCTTACGCGCGCCTCGCGCTGCGCCTGCGCTTCGGCTTCTACCCGCTGCTCGCGATCGCGGCGCTCGGCTGGCTCGGCTGGGACTGGACCCACGACCGCAACCTCGCCTCGGCCGAAAACGCGATCTTCGACCAGGTCATCTCGCTGCGACCCTTCGAACCGCCGCGCTCGGGCCAGGTCGTCGTGGTGGAGATCGACGACTGCTCGATCGAGTACTACCGCAATCGCGGCGAAGGCGGCTGGCCTTGGAGCCGGCAGCGCCACGCCGACCTGCTCGACGCGCTCGACCGTGCCGGCGTGCGCGCGGCCGGCTACGACGTGCAGTTCATCGAGCATTCGCGCGTCGATCCCGGTGGCGACGATGCGCTCGAGGCGATGGCCGAAGGCGGCGCCGGGCGCTTCGTGTTCGGTTCGACGCTGCCGCCGCAGGCGCTCGCCGATGCCGGCAACACGGTGCCGGTCTCGCAGGCGCCGGGTGCGTTCGCGATCGCGCCGCATCCGGCGCGGCCCGGCCCCGGGATCCTGCTGCTGTGGCCGTACGGCAAGGCGATGGCGCGCCACAGCGCACTGCTCGACGCCGACCGCGACGACGATGGCCTGGTGCGCGACGTACGCCTGCGGCGCGAACATGGCGACTGGGCGCTGCCGTCGATCTCGCTCGCGCTCGCCGCGGTCGCGACCGGACGCGCACCCGCGTCGTTCCCGGCGAGCGTGCGCATCAACTGGCGCACGCAGCATCCGATGCCCTACGTGAGCGCCGCCGACCTGATCGAAGGCAGGCCGGTGTGCGACCTGCAGGGCCCGCCGCCGAAACTCGACGGCACGATCGCGATGGTGGGCTACACCGCCGCCGGCCTCAACGACGCGAAGCCGACGCCGGTCAATCCGTCGATGCCCGGCGTGCAGGTGCATGCCGAAGCGATCGAGGCGCTGGTCGCGGGCACCGGCATCTGGATGCCGCCGGCCGGCTTCAAGTACCTGCTCGCGTCGCTGCTGGTCGCGCTCACGTGCTTCGTGTTCGGGCGCGGCGAACCGTCGTGGGACATGGACTCGATCTTCGTCGCCGGCAACCTGGTGCTGCTCGCGGCGGCGTTCGTCGGGCTGACCGCGTTCGGCGTGTTCTTCGACATCTTCGCCGCGCTCGGCTTCGTCAGCCTCGTGTTCGGCCTGTGCCGCAGTTATGCGGCGACGCAGCGCGGGCGCGCGATCGGCAACGACGACTACCGCCCGCAGTTCGATCCGGACCGCGACCGCTGGCTCGCACTCGCGCGATTGCGCTTCGTGCCAGACGCCGGGCTTGGCGTCGTCGAGCTCGGCCACCGCATCCGCGAATATCGCCGGCGCCTGCGCGGCTGGCTGTATCGCGGCACCGAGGCGATCGCGATCGAAGGCATCGTCGAATACAAGCACTGGCTGTGGGAATCGCTGCTCGACGTGAACGTGCTGGTGTGGAGCGGCCCCGACCGCGCGACCGTCGCCGCCACCGCCGAGCGCGAGCTGCGCGAACTGCAGGCCTGGCTGTCCGGCCGCGACGACGTGCTGCCCGACGACGGCAGCGTACGCGTGGCCAGCCTGGTCAGCGCCGCCGTGGGCGAGGATGAATCGCTCGCCGACACCCGCGCGCGGGTCTGCTCGGTGCTGGGGCGGCTGCTCGCGACGACGGAGGAGCGCGCGCTGTCGGAACACGACGCTTTCTCGGCCGACGAAGCCGGTCCGGCGGTGCCACCAGCCTGAATGCGCCGGCCGCTGCCTGCCGGCGCTGGCCTGCCTCCTCCCCCCATCGCGTTTCCACGGGTGTCACGCAGGGGAATCTCCGCCATGAAGCCGACCACGCCGGCCAGCCGCTCCAGCCTCCGCGCGTTCCGCGGCCACGCGTTCCTCGCCGGCGCGCTCCTCGCCGGCGCCATCGGAGCCATCGCCCTGCCCGCCCTCGCCGCGTCGATGGCGGCGCTCGTCCACAAGCCGTCGGTCGACGTGCGCGGCGCGCCCGACTTCAAGTCGCCCGCGCTGGTCACGCTCAAGCGGGATGCGAAGCTCGAGGTCTCCGGCCAGCAGGGCCTGTGGTTCCAGGTGAAGCTCGCCGACGGCCGCACCGGCTACGTGCGCGTCAACGACGTGCGCATGGCCTACGCCGGCAACGAAGGCGGCGACGCGAACGTGCGCGCGTTGTTCACCGGCAAGGCCGGCAAGGGCCGCGTCACCGAAACCGCGGGCGTGCGCGGCCTCGACGAAAGCAGCCTCGCCGCCGCCGGCTACGACGCGACGCAGCTCGCGGCGATGGAAGCCAACCGCGTCGGCGCGGACGATGCGAGCGCGCAGGCCGCGACCGATGGCTGGGTCGCGATGACGGTGGCGTATCCCGCCGAAGCGGTCGCGCAGAAGCCTGCCGGCGCTTCCACCCAGAAAGCGAAGCGCAGCGGCTTCGGCTTCGCCCGCGGCCTGCTGTCCATGGCCGGCGTCGGCGGCTCGCTGGGCGGCGCGGCGATGAACGTCGCCGAGAAATCCATGGGCAAGTCGGAAGAGGAAATGGCGGCGGAGGAAATCGCGCTCGGCCCGGAAATCGCCGGCCGCGTGCTCGGCGCCGCGCCGCTGTGGGACGACGCGCAGGCGCAGCATCGCGTCAACGTGATCGGCCGCTGGCTCGCCTCGCACACCAGCCGCCCGGACCTGCCGTGGACCTTCGGCGTGATCGATTCGCCGGAGATCAACGCCTTCGCCGCGCCCGGCGGCTACATCCTGGTGACGCGCGGCATGTACGAACTGCTCGCCGACGACGCGGAAGTCGCCGCGGTGCTCGGCCACGAGATCGGGCACGTCGTGCAGCGCGACCACTACACCGTGATCCACAAGCAGGAAGTCGCGCAGGCGGGCACCGAACTGGTATCCAGCCAGATCAACGTCGGTGGCGGCCTGGCCGGCGCGTTCGCGAAGGATTACGCGACGCGTTACGGCGCGAAGGTGCTGCTGACCAGCCTCGACCGCGAGGCGGAGTTCCGCGCCGACCAGGCGTCCGAGGTGTACCTTGCGCGCTCGGGTTTCGATCCGCTGTCGCTGTATGCGGTGCTGCAGAAGATGACCGCGTTTGGCACGAAGTCCGCCGCGCTCGCGCAGCTGTACAAGACCCATCCGCCGTTGGACCAGCGCCTGGACCGCATCGACACCGTCGCCAACCCCGGCGTCACCGCCTACGACAGGCGCTGACCCGTAGAGCCGATCCATGGTCGGCTCCAGTGGCGCAGCCGACCATGGATCGGCTCTACAGCAGCCGGATCGTCAGGGGATAGCGGTAGGGCTCGCCGGACCAGGCCTTCATGGCGGCGACGACGCTGCACACCAGCCACATCAGCGAGATCAGCACGATCACCAGCGCGAGCACGATACCCGCCGGCGCGGTCAGGATGATCCCGAGGCCCAGCGTGAGCACCGTCGCGCCCACCAGCACGAAGCCGATCACCGCGGCGATCGCGGCGTACAGGAACATGCTGAGGTTGAAGTTGAAGGCTTCGCGCGCATGCGCCGCCACGAACGGCGACGCATCGCGCTTGAGCAGGTAGACGATGCCAGCGCCGAGCATGCCGGCCACGCCGGCGATCCAGCTCGTGCACAGCGCCAGCACCAGCGCGGCGATGTGCGCGAGCGCCGCCCACTGGCGCTCGCTTTCGCTCGGGGAGTCCTGTTCGATCGCGTTCATGCTGTCCTCCGGTGCGCCGCACCCGGCGCTTTCGTGCAATGTCGATGCAGCGGCGCCCGGCGTCAAGTCCGCGCGGTCACCCGTCCGCATGGCTCACGCATTGCCGCCGGCAACGGTCATGGCGCCGACCAGGATCGGGCCGGTGCGGATGTGCGAGCGCGGGTCGACTTCGCTGCCAACGGCCTCGATCGCGGCGAACATGGCGCGGAGGTTGCCCGCGACGGTCACGCCGTCGACCGGCGCGACGATCTCGCCGCCTTCGACGAGGAAACCGGCGGCTCCGCGCGAGTAGTCGCCGGTGACGGCGTTGACGCCCTGCCCCATCAATTCGGTGACGAGGAAGCCGCGGCCCATGCCGCGCAGCATGTCGTCCAGCGTGCCGGCATTCGCGGCGACGTCGAGGTTGTGCACGCCGCCGGCATTGGCGGTGGTTTCCAGGCCGAGCCTGCGCGCGGAATAGCTGCCGAGCACGTAGCGCTGCAGCACGCCGTCGCGCACCAGCGGGGATTCGCGCGTGGCCACGCCTTCGGCATCGAACGCCGCGGAGCGCAATCCGCGCGGGAGGAACGGCCGTTCGTCGATCGCGAACCAGCCGGGGAACAGCTGCGTGCCCGCGCTGTCGAGCAGGAAGCTGGCGCGGCGGTACAGCGCGCCGCCCGAGATCGCGCCGAGCAGGTGGCCGAGCAGCGAACGCGCCATTTCCGCCGAGAACAGCACCGGCATGGTCGCGGTCGGCAGTGCGCGCGGCGCGAGCCGGGCGATGGTGCGCGCGGCGGCGTGGCGCCCGACGGCAGCCGCGGCCTCGAGGTCTTCCGCGGCGATCGCCGTGGTGTACCAGCCGTCGCGCTGCATCGCGTCGCCTTCGCCGGCGATGAGCGCGCAGCCGATGGTGTGGCGCGTGCCGCGCTCGCGCCCGATGAAACCGTGGCTGTTGGCGTAGACGGAGAGCGATTCGCTGCTGCCCACCGAAGCGCCATCGGAATTGCGGATGCGCGGATCGTCGCGCCCGGCCTGCTCGCAGGCCAGCGCGATGTCCGCGGCGCTTGCGGCGTCCACTGCCCACGGGTGCCAGCCGTCGAATTCGGGGAACATCCCCTTCAAGCCCGGCCCGGCGGCATCGACGCGCGCCATCAGCGCGGCGTCGGCGAGGCCGGCGGCGGGGTCGGCTTCAGTGTGGCGCGCGATCGCGCAGGCCTGCTCCACGGTCGCTTCCAGGCTGTCGGCGCGCAGGTCGGCGGTGCTGGCGCTGCCCTTGCGCTGGCCGAAGTACACGGTCACGGCAATCCCGCGGTCGCGCGTTGCCTCCACGGTCTCGACCTCGCCCATGCGCACGTTGACGCCCAGGCCGTGCTCCTCGCTGCAGCTGACTTCGGCCTGGTCCGCACCGCGGGCGCGGCAGCGTCGCAACAGCTCCGCGGCGGCCTCGGCGAGGCGGTCCAGGCGGGCCGGGCTGTCGTCGTTGCCGGCGCGGGCATCGATGGCGCCGGCCCGGGTGAAGACTTCCTGCTGGTTGGCGTCGGGCATGGCTTATCCTGTAACGATGAGGGGACGCGACGAAGACAGCGGCGAATTCCTGGGCCCGAGCCGGAGCGAGCAGCGCCGCGCCGCGCTCGACGTGCTCGCGCTCGCCAACCAGCTTTCGGGGCTGTCGCCGGTGCAGCTGGCGCGGTTGCCGGTGCCCGAGGCGCTGCTGCCGCACATCGCCGAGGCGCGGCGGATCACCCAGCACGTCGCCCACAAGCGCCAGGTCGCATTCCTCGCCAAGCAGATGCGACGCGAGGACGACGCGGCGCTCGCCGCGATCCGCGATGCGCTGGATGCCGGCGGCGAGGCCGCGCGTCGCGAAGCCGCGCTGCTGCATCGCGCCGAGGCCTGGCGCGAGCGCCTACTCGCCGAGGGGGACGCCGCGCTGGCGGAACTGCTCGACGCGCATCCGGATGCCGATCGCCAGGCGCTGCGCCAGCTCGCGCGCAATGCCGCCGAGGAACGCGCGCGCAACAAGCCGCCGCGCGCATATCGGGAGTTGTTCCGCGCCATCCGCGATGTGCTCGGAGAAGGGGAACAGGGAACGGGGAACGGGGACGCGGACCACGCCGCGATCGTGGAGTAGCGCGTGCGAGGACGCATGCGTCCCCTTTCCCCTTTCCCTTTTCCCTGCGTCATCGCGCTCACGCCTGCGTCCCGCCCACGATGATCTCGTCGACCAGCAGCGACGGCTGGCCCACGCCGACCGGCACGCTCTGCCCGTCCTTGCCGCAGACGCCGACGCCTTCGTCAAGCGCGAGGTCGTTGCCGATCATGCTGACGCGCTGCATCGTTTCCGGGCCGTTGCCGATCAGGGTCGCGCCTTTCACCGGCGCGGTGATCCTGCCGTCCTCGATGAGGTAGGCCTCGGTCGTCGAGAACACGTACTTGCCGCTGGTGATGTCGACCTGGCCGCCGCCGAAATTGACCGCGTACAGGCCGCGTTTCACCGAGCGGATCATCTCTTCCGGATCGTGCGTGCCGGCGCGCATGTAGGTGTTGGTCATGCGCGGCATCGGCAGGTGCGCGAAGGATTCGCGACGGCCGTTGCCGGTGGGCGCCATGCCCATCAGCCGCGCGTTGAGCGTGTCCTGCATGTAGCCCACGAGCACGCCGTCCTCGATCAGCGTCGTGCACTGCGTCGTGGTGCCTTCGTCGTCGACGTTGAGCGAACCGCGGCGACCCTCGAGCGTGCCGTCGTCGACTATCGTGACGCCCGGCGATGCGACCCGCTGGCCCATGCGGCCGGCGTACGTCGACGTGCCCTTGCGGTTGAAATCGCCTTCCAGGCCATGGCCCACGGCTTCGTGCAGCAATACGCCGGGCCAGCCCGGGCCGAGCACGACCGGCATCGGGCCGGCCGGTGCGTCCACCGCTTCCAGCGCGACCAGGGCCTGGCGCAGCGCTTCGCGCGCGAATTTCTCCGGCTGGCCGCCGCCGAGCAGCTCGGCGTAGCCGTAACGTC
>DATJDY010000161.1:0-8596 GCA_035497155.1 Luteimonas sp. | reverse complement strand
AGTGCAGCGCCTTCGCCGGCCCGCAACACTACATGGTCCCGGTGCGCGCCGACCTTCCCGAAGCGTTCTGGATCGCGCTGCTCGACCGGATCTGAATGTCGACGCGTCGCTCGGCGCGGTCAGTCGGCAGCGGTCAGTCGGTGATGGCGGTGGCGGCGGCGAGGCGCGAGACGATCGCCGCGGCGGCGCCGTCCACCAGCTCCCACGCGTGCTCGAACGCCGCGGCGTTCTGCGTGTACGGATCGGGGATCTGCGCCTGCTCGCCGAGGCCGGACCAGGCCAGCAGCAATTCGCTCTGCGCGCTCGCGCCCGGCGGTGCATGCGCGCGCACGGTGTAGAGCACGTCGGCATCGGCGCACAACAGCACGTCGAAATCGGTGTAATCGGCGTCGACGAGCTGCCGCCCGCGCAGGCCGGAGATGTCGACGCCGTGGCTGGCGGCGCACTTGATCGCGCGGCGGTCGGGCGCCTGGCCGGCATGCCAGTCGCCGAGGCCGGCGGAATCCACTTCGATGCGATGGCCCAGGCCGGCGCTCTCGAGGCGCGCGCGCAGTGCGCCCTCGGCCATCGGCGAGCGGCAGATGTTGCCCAGGCAGATCACCAGCAGGCGCAGCTTGCGATCGGTCTTCATGCTGTCGTTCCGGCACCGGCACCGGCGCGCGCCGCCCCGGCGAGATGCCGCTCGGCGCGCGCCAGGTCTTCCGGCGTATCCACGCCCGGCGGGAACGCAACCGGCGCCAGGCCGACCGCGATGCGGAAGCCCGCTTCCAGCGCGCGCAACTGTTCCAGCGATTCCAGCTGCTCCAGCCGGCCCGGCGGCAGTGCGGTGAACGCCTGGAGGAAGCCGTTGCGATACGCGTAGATGCCGATGTGCCGGAGCCAGGCGCCGGACGCCGCGGCATCGGCGGGCAGGGAAGGACCCACGCCACCTGCGAATGCATCGCGCGCCCAGGGCAACGGCGCGCGGCTGAAATACAGCGCGTCCCCGTCTGCGCGACGCACCAGCTTCACCGTGTTCGGGTCGAACAGCATCGCCGCGTCGGCCAACGGCGTCGCCAGCGTCGCCATTGGCGCGCCCGAGTCGAGCAACGCCCGGGCGACGGCGCGGATGCCTTCCGGCGGCGCGAACGGCTCGTCGCCCTGCAGGTTCACGACCACCGTGTCCTCGTTCCAGCCGGCGATTCGCGCGCATTCTGCCAGCCGGTCGCTGCCGGAGGCGTGCGAAGGCGAGGTCATCGCGACGCGCGCACCGCTGCCGTCGAGGGCGCGGACGATGCGCTCGTCGTCGGCCGCCACCCAGACTTCGCGCGCGCCGGCGGCCAGCGCGCGGCGCGCGGCGTGCAGCACCAGCGGCTCGCCGCCGAGCAGGCGCAACGGCTTGCCCGGCAGGCGCGAGGCGGCGTGGCGGGCAGGGATCGCGACGACGAAATCGGGCATGGGGGGATTATTGCACCGGGAGGGAGCCGACCATGGGTCGGCTCTACAATATGGGGCATGGGCGAGAGGGCGGCAGGGTTCGATGGCAAGGCGTTCGTGCGGGCGCTGGGCACGCAGCCGGGCGTGTACCGGATGTACGCCGCCGACGACAGCGTGCTTTACGTCGGCAAGGCCGGCGAGCTGAAGAAGCGCGTCGCCAGCTACTTCAACGCCGCGCCCAAGTCCCCGCGGACGCTGGCGATGCTGTCCCAGGTCGCGCGCATGGAGGTCACGGTCACCCGCACCGAGACCGAGGCGCTGCTGCTCGAGAACCAGCTGATCAAGTCGCTGAAGCCACGCTACAACGTGCTGCTGCGCGACGACAAGAGCTACCCCTACGTGCTGCTCACCACCGAGGAGTGGCCGCGGCTGGCGATGCACCGCGGCCCGCGCGCGATCCCCGGCCGCTACTTCGGCCCGTACGCGAGCGTCGGCGCCGTGCGCGAAACGCTCAACCTGATGCACAAGCTGTTCAAGCTGCGCAGTTGCGAAGACAGCGTGTTCCGCAACCGCTCGCGGCCGTGCCTGCAGTACCAGATCGGCCGCTGCAGCGCGCCTTGCGTGGGGCTGGTCGAAGCCGCCGAATACAGGGAAGCCGTGCGCCGCGTCACCCTGTTCCTCGACGGCCGCAGCGACGAGCTGTCGGGCGAGCTCGAGAACGCGATGGCCGCCGCCAGCGGAAGGCTCGATTTCGAGGAGGCCGCGCGCGTCCGCGACCTGATCGCGACGATCCGCAAGCTGCAGGCGCGGCAGTACATCGAGGGCCGCGCCGCCGACCTCGACGTGCTCGCCTGCTCGATGGAAGGCAGTGCGGCCTGCGTGCTGCTGCTCGCCTTCCGCGACGGCCGCAATCTCGGCACGCGCGCCTTCTTCCCGAAGACGAACGGCGCGGAAACCGCCGAGGAAGTGCTTTCGGCCTTCGTGTCCCAGTACTACGCCGAGCAGCCCGCGCCGCAGGAAATCGTGCTCGACCGCGACATCGAGGACCGCGAGCTGCTGCAGCAGGCGCTGTCCGAAGCCGCCGGCAAGCGCGTGCAGCTCAGGTGCAACGTGCGCGGAGACCGCGCCGGCTACCTCGACCTCGCGAAACGCAACGCGGACCTCGCGCTCGCCGCCGAAGTCGGCAGCCAGGCCAGCCAGCGCGCCCGCGTCGAATCGCTGCAGCAGCTGCTCGGCCTGCAGGAGCCGCCGCAGCGCATCGAGTGCTACGACATCAGCCACACGATGGGCGAGGCCACCGTCGCCTCGCAGGTGGTGTTCGACGAGAAGGGCCCGGTGCGCGGCCAGTACCGCCGCTATAACATCACCGGCATCGAACCCGGCGACGACTACGCCGCCATGCGCCAGGCGCTGGAGCGCCGCTTCCGCCGCGCGGTGGACGAGGGCGGGGTGCTGCCCGACCTGCTGCTGATCGACGGCGGCGCCGGCCAGGTCGCGCAGGCCAACGCCGTGCTCGCCGACCTCGGCATTGCCGACCGCGTCCCGGTGGTCGGCGTGGCCAAGGGCGAGGCGCGCCGCGCCGGCCACGAGGCGCTGCTGCTCCCGGACGGACGTGAAATCCGCCCCGGCGCCGATTCCCCGGGCCTGCAGCTGGTCCAGCAGGTGCGCGACGAATCGCACCGTTTCGCCATCACCGGCCACCGCGGCCGCCGCGCCAAGGCGCGCAATACCAGCCGGCTCGAGGACATTCCCGGCATCGGACCGCGCCGGCGCGCTAACCTGTTGAAGCACTTCGGCGGCCTGGGCGGCCTCAAGGCGGCCGGCGCGGAGGAAATCGCGCGGGTCGAAGGCGTCAACCTCCCGCTCGCCGAACGCATCTGGGCCAGCCTCCACGGCATGGCCCAGCCCGAAACCGACACCCCCGGAAAGGACGCATGAAGCTCACGGTGCCGACCCTGCTGACGCTGCTGCGGATCGCGCTGATCCCCGTGCTCGCCGTCGTGTTCTACCTGCCGTACGGCTGGACGAATTTCGCCACCGCGGCGATTTTCATCGCGGCCTCGCTGACCGACTGGCTCGACGGCTGGATCGCGCGGCGCTACGAGCAGTACTCGGATTTCGGCGCCTTCCTCGACCCGGTGGCCGACAAGCTGATGGTGTCGACTGCGCTGTTCCTGATCGTGCAGGGCCACCCGACCGCGTGGATGGCGCTGTGGGCCGCGGTGATCGTCGGCCGCGAGATCGCGGTGTCCGCACTGCGCGAATGGATGGCCGAGCTCGGCCAGCGCCGCAAGGTCGCGGTCGCCGCGCTGGGCAAGTTCAAGACCATCGCGCAGATGGTCGCGCTGGCCTGCCTGCTGTACTCGGTGTCGCCGATGCGCCCCGGAGTGCCGCCGCACCCGCTGCCGTGGATGGGGACGTTCGTCTTCCACGTCGGCGACTGGCTGCTGGCCGCCGCCGCGCTGCTGACCCTGTGGTCCGGCCTGGATTACCTGCGCGCGGCCTGGCCGACCCTCACCGCCGCCGACCGCAAGTAGAGCCGACCCATGGTCGGCTGGCGCGGAGCCGACCATGGGTCGGCTCTACAGGGAGGATTGACAGGGCAGCGTCCTCCCGTAAAATGGCGGGCTACGCGGGAATAGCTCAGTTGGTAGAGCACGACCTTGCCAAGGTCGGGGTCGCGAGTTCGAGTCTCGTTTCCCGCTCCAGTTTCCACGAACCCCGGCTTGCCGGGGTTCGTTTTTTCGGCACAATGAAAGTCCACCGGCCGGGTGGCAGAGTGGTTATGCAGCGGACTGCAAATCCGCGTACGCCGGTTCAATTCCGACCTCGGCCTCCAGATCAGCGAAACATAGAGCCGACCCATGGTCGGCTTTCCTTTTTCCGGCCCTCCCAAAGGCCAGGAGCAAGCCGACCATGGGTCGGCTCTACAATGGCTGCGCGCCTGGGTGGCGAAACTGGTAAACGCAGCGGACTTAAAATCCGCCGGCCGGAAACGGCCATGTCGGTTCGATCCCGACCCCAGGCACCAGCGTTCGGACGATTCGACGAAGGAGGCCAGTGCGGTATTCCGCCTACATTGCGAGCCTGCTGCTCGCCGCCGCGTCGGCCTGGCAGGCGGCGACGCATCCGGCGTCGATCGGCTGGCGCTGGGCGCTGGCGATCTTCGCCGGCCTCGCCGTGCTGGGCACCTGGGACCTCCTGCAGCGTCGCAGCACCCTGCGCCGCAACTACCCGTTGCTCGCGCACTTCCGCTACGGCCTGGAATCCATCGGCCCGGAGATCCGCCAGTACTTCATCCAGTCCGACCTCGAGGAAGTGCCGTTCTCGCGCGAGCAGCGCTCGCTGGTCTACCAGCGCGCCAAGGGCGTGATGGACGTGGTGCCGTTCGGCACCGAACACGACGTGTACGGTGTCGACTACGAATGGATCAACCATTCGATCGTGCCCTCGGCGATCCCGTCGCACGATTTCCGCGTCGCCGTCGGCACGGCGTGCCCGGAGACCACGCAGCCGTATTCGGCGAGCGTCTTCAACATCTCGGCAATGAGCTTCGGCGCGCTCAGCGCCAACGCGATCCGCGCGCTCAACGCGGGCGCGAAGCAGGGCGGCTTCTACCACGACACCGGCGAAGGCTCGATCTCGCCCTACCACCGCGAGCCGGGCGGCGACCTGGTGTGGGAAATCGGCTCGGGCTATTTCGGCTGCCGCGACAGCGACGGCCACTTCAGCGAGGAGCGCTTCGCGGAAAACGCCAACACGCCGCAGGTGAAGATGGTCGAGGTCAAGCTGTCGCAGGGCGCCAAGCCCGGCCACGGCGGCATGCTGCCCGGCGCGAAGGTGAGCGCGGAAATCGCGCGCACCCGCGGCGTCCTCGAAGGCGTCGACTGCATCTCGCCGGCGCGCCACGCGGAATTCGACACGCCCGTCGGCCTGCTCGAATTCGTCGCGCGCCTGCGTCGCCTGTCCGGTGGCAAGCCCGCGGGCTTCAAGCTCGCGATCGGCCATCCCTGGGAATGGTTCGCCATCGCCAAGGCGATGCACGAGACCGGCCTGCTGCCCGATTTCATCGTCGTCGACGGCGCGGAAGGCGGCACCGGCGCCGCACCGGCGGAATTCGTGGCCCACGTCGGCGTGCCGATGCATGAAGGCTTGCGGCTGGTCCACAACACGCTGGCCGGCCTGGGCCTGCGCGACAAGGTGCGCGTGGCCGCAGCAGGCAAGATCACCAGCGCCTTCGACATCGCGCGCACGCTCGCGCTCGGCGCCGACTGGTGCAATGCCGGCCGCGGCTTCATGTTCGCGCTGGGCTGCATCCAGTCGCTGAGCTGCCACACCGACCGCTGCCCGACAGGCATCGCGACGCAGGACATGCAGCGCTGGAAGCACCTGGACGTGGCCGACAAGTCCAACCGCGTGTTCATGTTCCACCAGAACACGCTGCACGCACTGCGCGACCTGCTGTGCGCCTCCGGCCTCGATGGCCCGGAGCAGCTCGGGCCCGAACACATCCTGCGCCGCGTCTCGCCGGTGGAGGTGCGCTCGCTCGCGGCGCTGTACCGCTTCCTGGAGCCGGGCGAACTGCTGCGCGGCATCCCGGAACACGCGGTATTCAAGGCGTTCTGGGCCGATGCCCGCTCCGACACGTTCGCGCCGCCGCAAGCCGCCAGGGCGATGCGCGCCACGAAATAGACGCGTTTGCGACGTCCGTGTGTTTTCGTTCAGCCTGTTCATGAAGTGAATGGGGAGCAGGCGTTTTTTCGCACATCGAATTCACATGGGGTTGGCATCGGCGGGCGTAGGTTCGCCTCTGCTGCTCCCCCCGAAAAGGATTCGAAGACCATGAATGCAATGATTCGCACCCTGTTTGCCGCGGCGCTGTTCGCGACGGCCGCGTTCGCCCCGGCCATGGCGCAAGACGCCGCGACCGATACGGTAGGCACCCTGCACGTCAATTCCGGGCAGATCATGGTCAGCACGAATGGTGGCGACTTCGTCACCGTGAGCGCGGACACCGCGATCCATGTGGGCGACCGGATCCAGGTCGGGGCGTCCAGCGATGCCAACCTGACCTACAACAACGGCTACGTGCTCCATTACGTGAGCCCTGGCGTGTACGAGGTGCAGGTAGCGCCGGCCGGGACGGCGGTGGCGGGCAGCGCAGCCACCGGCGGCTCCGTCGTGACGACCTCCGCAATCGTGCTCGGTGCGGCGGCCCTGGCGGCCGCTGGCCTGGACCAGGAAGACAATGTCCCGCCGGACCACCCCGTCAGCAAGTAACTCCGTTCCTTACAAGAAGAAGGGCCGCACCTGCGGCCCTTCTTCTTTTCCGTGCCGCGGCCTGGAAGGCTAGAGCAGCTCGAGTACGCGCTCGGGTGGACGGCCGATCACGGCCCGCCCACCATGGACGAACACGGGTCGCTCGATCAGCTTCGGATGCGCGGCCATTGCGGTGATGAGCGCTTCCTCGCCGATGGAGGGATCGTCGAGTCCGAGTGCCGCGTATTCCGGCTCACCCGTGCGCAGCAGCCCGCGTGCGCCGATGCCCAGCATGCGCAGCAGTTCGCGCAGTTCGGCGGGCGAGGGTGGCGTTTCGAGGTAATACACGACTTCGGGCTCGATGCCGCGTTCGTTGAGCAACTCGAGCGCGGCGCGCGATTTCGAGCAGCGGGTGTTGTGGTATAGCTTGGTCGTCATGGCCGGTTTTCCCCTCGCATGGCGTAAAGGATGCGCATGTTCGACCTGCATTGCCACCTTCTGCCCGGGATCGACGACGGCGCGCCCGACCTCGCGACGTCGCTCGAGATGGCGCGCATCGCGCACGCCGACGGCATCCGCACCGTGGCCTGCACGCCGCACATCTATCCGGGCATGTACGACAACGATGCGCCCGGCATCCGCAAGGCGATCGCCGCGCTGCAGGCCGAGCTCGACGCCAACGGCATCGGCCTGCGCCTGGTCGAGGGCGCCGACGTCCACCTCGACACCGACCTGGCCGGCGCGATCCGCGGCGGCCGGGTACCGACCATCGCCGGCTCGCGCTACCTGCTGCTGGAGCCGCCGCACCACGTGGCCCCGCCGGGCTTCGAGCAGCAGGTCTTCGGCCTGATGACCGCCGGCATCACCCCGGTCATCACCCATCCCGAGCGCCTGACCTGGGTCGAGGACCACTACGACCTGTTCATGCGCCTGGTCGACCGCGGCGTCTGGATGCAGATCACCGCGGGGGCGCTGACGGGACGTCACGGGCGCCGTCCCAAGTACTGGGGCGACCGGTTCGTCGGCGAGGGCAAGGCCCACCTGCTGGCGACCGATGCCCACGACGCCCGCAGGCGCCCGCCGCTGCTCGCCGAGGCCCGGGAGGCCGCCGTCGCCCTCGTGGGCGCGGAGGAGGCCGATCACCTGGTCGTGACGAGGCCAGCCGGTATCGTCGCCAACCAGGCGCCCCTCGACCTGCCGCCCCTTCCGGCGCGGCCGGCGCCGGTGCGGAAGACGGGTTTTTGGCAACGGCTGCGAGGGGCCGCATAATCACCGGCTGCCTGAATGCGCTTCGTTGCCCCGAACCCAGGATTCGAATGATCGACACCCCCCGCCGCACGACCGTCCGATTCGCCGCCTTCGCGCTGGCGCTGGTGGCGTGCGTCCTGTTGTCGGCCTGTGGCGGAGCGCCGGTACGCAACCCGAACCTGCTCCACAACGAGATCATGCGCGCGCCCGACACCACGTCGGCCTCCGGCGTCTACAAGGGCGGCACCGACTACCGCATCGGCGCGCAGGACCTCCTCGAGGTCACCGTGTTCGGCCTGAAGGACTTCGACCGCGAGGTCCGCGTCAATTCGAACGGCCAGATCTCGCTGCCGCTGGTGGGCGTGGTGAAGGCCGGCGGCGTCACGATTCCCGACCTTGAGAAGGACATCGCGGACAAGCTCAAGCAGGGCTTCCTCCAGGACCCGCAGGTCAGCGTGTTCGTGAAGGAATTCACCAGCCAGCAGGTCACGCTCGAGGGTTCGCTCACGAAGCCCGGCATCTACCCCATCAAGGGCAGGACCAGCCTGCTGCAGGCCATCGCGCTGGCCGAGGGCGTGACCGACCTCGCCGACCTGCATGGCGTGGTCATCTTCCGCACCGTCAAGGGCAAGCGCATGGGCGCGGTGTTCGACCTCGCCAAGGTCCGCGCGGG
>DATJDY010000160.1:0-2653 GCA_035497155.1 Luteimonas sp. | reverse complement strand
CACGGCTTCTTCGTGGCGATCGGCCACACGCCGAACACCTCGTTGTTCGAGGGGCAGCTGGCGATGAACAACGGCTATCTCGAGATCAAGTCCGGCCTGGCGGGCGGCGCGACCGAGACCTCGGTCAAGGGCGTGTTCGCCGCGGGCGACGTCGCCGACCAGCACTACCGGCAGGCGATCACGTCGGCGGGCTTCGGCTGCATGGCCGCGCTCGACGCCGAACGCTTCCTCGACCAGAACGACTGATGCCGCAGGCGCGCATCCACGGCGCGCTCGCGGGAATCCCCGCGGCGCAGTGGGATGCGCTGCACGACGGGCGCAATCCCTTCGTCGCCCACGCCTTCCTCGAAGGCATGGAACGCCATGGGGTGGTCGCTGCCCGCCATGGCTGGACGCCGCGGCACCTGGCGCTGTGGGACGGCGACGCGCTGGTCGCGGCCGCGCCTGCCTATCTCAAGGACAACTCGCACGGCGAGTTCGTGTTCGACCACGCGTGGGCGCATGCGTACGTGCAGCATGGCCGAGACTACTACCCGAAGTGGCTGTGCGCGGTGCCGTACAGCCCGGTGACCGGGCCTCGCCTGCTCGCCCGCGACGACGGCATGCGGCGGCTGTTGCTGGAGGCCTTGCGCGCGATCGCGGGCGAGGCGGGGCTCTCATCGGTCCACGTGAATTTCCACGAGGCCGCCGAGGACGACGTGTTCGATGCGGCCTGGCTGCCCCGCGGCGACGTGCAGTTCCACTGGCGCAACGACGCCGGCTGGCGCGATATCGATGGCTTCCTCGCGGCGATGGACCACAAGCATCGCAAGAACATCCGCAGCGAACGCCGCAAGCTCGCCGCTGCCGGCGTGCGCTTCCGCGTGGTCCATGGCGACGAGGCGTCCGAAGCCGATCTCGCCACGATGCACGACTTCTACCTCGCCACCTTCGCCGAGCACGGCAACCGCCCTACGCTGACACTGCCATTCCTGCGGCACCTCGCCGAAGCGATGCCGCGGCAACTGGTGGTGGTGCTCGCCGAACTCGGGGATCGCGCGATCGCCGGCGCGTTGTGCCTGCGCGGAGGCGACACCCTGTACGGCCGCTACTGGGGCGCCGATCCGGAATGCCGGCTGCCGGGCTTGCATTTCGAGACCTGCTACTACCAGGGCATCGAGTACTGCCTGCGCGATGGCCTCACCCGCTTCGAACCCGGCGCGCAGGGCGAGCACAAGCTCGCGCGCGGTTTCCTGCCCGCGCTGGTGCGAAGCCGGCACTGGATCGCGGACCCCGCCTTCGCGGCGGCGCTCGCGCCGTGGTGCGCGGAAGAGAGGCGCGAGATCCAGCGCTATGCGAACGCGCTGGCGGCGCATTCGCCGTATCGCGCCGGGGCGGGCGGGAGTACGCGCCTGGACCCGGGCCCCGCCCCGGGGCAGGACTGAGCATGCCCGCACCGCGCCTGCCGCTGCTGGACGCGGATCCCGCTGCGCCGTTTCCGCCGGCGGACAGCGCTCTGCGCGAACCCGACGGCCTGCTCGCGGCCGGCGGCGACCTGTCGCCGCAACGGCTGTTGAACGCCTACTCGCACGGCATCTTTCCCTGGTATTCGCAAGGCCAGCCGATCCTGTGGTGGTCGCCGGATCCGCGCATGGTGTTCCGCACGGAGGGCATGCGCCTTTCGCGGCGCTTCCGGCGGACGCTGCGCGGCCTGCCGTGGGTCGCCACGGCCGACACCGCGTTCGACGCCGTGGTCGCGGCCTGCGCCTCGGCGCCCCGGCCGGGCCAGCGCGGGACCTGGATCACGCCGGCGATGCGCGCGGCCTACGGCGACCTACACCGCCTCGGGCATGCGCACTCGATCGAGGTGCGGGAGCACAACGCGGTCCGTGACGGGCCTTCCGCCGACGGCAAGCCCGGCGGTGGCCGGCTGGTCGGGGGTGTGTACGGCGTGGCGATCGGTCGCATGTTCTTCGCCGAGAGCATGTTCAGTGCATGCACCGGCGGCTCGAAGGCGGCATTGGCCGCCCTGTCCTCGCGGCTCGCCGCCTGGGGCTACCCCTTGTTCGATGCGCAGGTCGAGAATCCGCACCTGCGTTCCCTGGGCGCGGAAGCCTGGCCGCGCGCCCGTTTCCTGCGGGAGGTGGCCGGGCTGGTCGCGCTGCCGGAACCGGCGGGAAGCTGGACGTCGCGATTCGGCGCCCTGCCCGTCGCCACGCTGGCCGGCTGAACCGCGGCAGGCGCGGTTTTGCGCCGCATTCGCCAAAGTGTCAGAATGTCGGACTTTCGGGCCCGGCCATCGGGCCCCGCAACAGGAAACACATGTCGAAAGACGACGTCATCGAATTCGAGGGTACGATCTCCGAGACCCTGCCCAACACGATGTTCCGCGTGAAGCTGGAGAACGGCCACGAGATCATCGCCCACATTTCGGGCCGAATGCGCAAGAACTACATCCGCATCCTCACCGGTGACAAGGTCAAGGTCGAAATGACCCCTTACGACCTGACCAAGGGTCGGATCACCTACCGCATGAAGTAAACACCGGCACTTTGCATGGTTTGGCCTGGCGCCATGCAATTGGTCACCGGCACTTCATACAGATTCGCTTCCCCGCGCAGGCACCTAACCTGAGTTCGGCCCGCTTCCGGGTCGCCACATCAGCCAGGCCTGT
>DATJDY010000159.1:0-4035 GCA_035497155.1 Luteimonas sp. | reverse complement strand
TGGGTGCGCAACCATTCGACCACCTTGTGCACGTCGTCGTCGCCCACGAATGCGCCGTGCACGCGTTCGGGCGTCGCGGTACCGGGCGGCAGGTACAGCATGTCGCCGTGGCCCAGCAACGTTTCGGCGCCGCTCTGGTCGAGGATGGTGCGCGAATCGATCTTGCTCGACACCTGGAACGCGATGCGCGTCGGGATGTTCGCCTTGATCAGGCCGGTGATCACGTCCACCGACGGCCGCTGCGTCGCCAGCACGAGGTGGATGCCGGCCGCGCGCGACTTCTGCGCCAGGCGCGCGATGAGTTCCTCGACCTTCTTGCCGACGATCATCATCATGTCGGCGAACTCGTCGATGATGATCACGATGTACGGCAGGGGCTCGAGCGTGCGCGGCGCCTCGCCGGCCTCGGGCTTGAACAGCGGGTCCGACATCGGCTGCCCTGCGTCCGCCGCGTCCTTGACCTTCTTGTTGAAGCCCGACAGGTTGCGCACGCCCACCGTCGACATCAGCTTGTAGCGACGCTCCATCTCCGCCACGCACCAGCGCAGGCCGTTGGCGGCCTCCTTCATGTCGGTGACCACCGGCGCCAGCAGGTGCGGGATGCCCTGGTAGACGCTGAGCTCCAGCATCTTCGGGTCGATCATCAGCATCCGCACGTCCTGCGGCGATGCCTTGTACAGCAGCGACAACACCATCGCGTTGACCGCGACCGACTTGCCCGAACCGGTGGTGCCGGCGACCAGCAGGTGCGGCATGCGCGCGAGGTCGGCGACCGTCGGGCGGCCGGCGATGTCCTTGCCCAGCGCCAGCGTCAGCGGGCTCGGCGACTTGTCGTACTCGCGCGAGCGCAGCAGCTCGCTGAGGAAGATCATCTCGCGGTGCGAGTTGGGGATCTCCAGGCCGATCACCGACTTGCCCGGGATCACGTCGACCACGCGCACCGACTTCACCGACAGGCCGCGCGCGATGTCCTTGTCGAGCGAGGAGATCTGGCTGACCTTGACGCCCGGTGCGGGCTCGATCTCGAAGCGCGTGATCACCGGACCCGGATACGCGCCGACCACCTGCGCATCGATGCGGAAATCCTTGAGCTTGAATTCGATCTGCCGCGACACCGTCTCGAGCGTCTGCTCGTCGTAGCCCTTCGTCTGCGGCTTCGGGTCGTCGAGCAGCGCCAGCGGCGGGATGCCGGACCCATCGCCGACGTGGAACAGCGGGATCTGCTGCTCGCGCTTGGCGCGATCGCTCTTCTCGACCTGCGTCGGCGCGGGCGGCTCGATCCTGACCGGCGTGCGTTTGGCGCGCAGTTCGGTGTCGTAGCGGCGCACTTCCTCGCGTTCCTCGCGCAGGTCGCGCGCCTGCTGCCACTTGTCCGCCTCGCGCGTGGACACGCGCGCGAACTTGGCGAGCACGCCGGGAATCGCCAGCGTCCACTTGCCGAGGCGGTCCATCACCGCCAGCCATGAAAGCCCGGTCGCGAGCGTGATCGACACCAGCAGCAGCGCGAGCAGGAACAGGTTGCTGCCCATCGGCCCGAACGCGCGGAACAGCGAGTCGCCGACGATGTGGCCGAGGATGCCGCCTGCGCCGCCGCGGAAGTCCTCGACGGCGCCGATGCGCAGCTTCAGCAGGCCGGTCGCGGCGATCAGGAAGCCGACGATGCCGACCAGGCGCAACGCCGGGCCGAGATCCGGATCGCCGTCGCCATCGCGATCCATGCCGAACAGCGCGATCCACGCGACCATGCCCAGCACCAGCGGCAGCAGGAACGCCACGAAGCCGGTGAAGTACAGCAGCACGTCGGCGACCTTCGCGCCGACCTGGCCGCCGACGTTGTGCAGCGGCGCGGTGAGGCTGCCCGAATTCGACCAGCCCGGATCCTGTGGCGAGTAAGTGACCAGGCTCGCCAGCAGGTACAGCAGCAGCGGCGCGATCAGGATCAGCGCGATGTCGCGCCACAGCCGCTGGCGGCCGGGCGACGGCGCCCGGCGCTTCGCTTCGGAGGCGGCGGCTTTCCTGCGGCTGGTCGCTGCCTCAGCCACCTTTGGGGGTCAGACCTTCATGTCCAGGAGGGCGTGGTGCACCAGCTTGCCGCCCTCGACGTTGATGCCCTTGACCAGCGCTTCGTTGTTGCGCCAGTCGCCCGCAGCGAGCTTGTTCACCCACGGCAGGATCGCCGCGCAGATCGCCTGCGACGACGTCTGCGGCACGGCGCCCGGCATGTTGGTGACGCAGAAGTGGGTGACACCCTCTTCCACGTAGGTCGGGTCCTTCCAGGTGGTCGGCCGCGAGGTCTCGAAGCAACCGCCCTGGTCGATGGCGATGTCGACGACCACGCTGCCGTTCTCCATGTCGCGCAGCAGCTCGCGGGTCATGACGTGCGGCGCCTTCGCGCCGGTGACCAGCACCGCGCCGATGACGAGGTCGGCCGAGGCGACTTCGCGCGCCACGACGTCGTGGTACGGATACAGCGCGGTGACGTTGTTGCCCAGGCGCATCATCTCGTCCATGCGGTCCTGGCGCATCTCGAACACGGTGACGTTCGCGCCGGCGGCGGCGGCCAGCGCGGCGGACGCACCGCCGGCCTTGCCCGCGCCGAACACCACGACCTTGCCGCGCTCGGTCGACGGCAGCCCGCCGAGCAGCTTGCCCTTGCCACCCATCGGCTGGTGCAGCAGGTGCGTGCCGACCTGGACGCCGATCTTGCCGGCGATGATCGACATCGGCGCCAGCAGCGGCAGGTCGCCGTTCGGCAGCTCGACGGTCTCGAAGGCGACGCCGGTCAGGCCGATGTCGAGCAGCTTGCGCGTCAGCACCGGCTCGGCGGCCAGGTGCAGGTAGCAGAACAGCAGGTGGTCCTTGCGCAGGTGCGCCAGGTCGCCGGCAATCGGCTCCTTGACCTTGACGATCATCTCGCCCTTTTCGTACAGCGAAGCCGCGTCGGGCGCGATTTTCACGCCGAGGCGGGTGTATTGCTCGTCCTGGAACCCGCTCTTGATGCCGGCATCCTTTTCCAGCCAGACCTCGTGGCCACGCTTGACGAGATCGCCCGCCGCGGCGGGGACGAGCGCGACGCGCCCTTCGAGGGTCTTGGTTTCCTTGGGGACGCCGATGCGCATGACTGGTGGGACCTCGGAGCTGTGGGGGATAATCAAGGGAGGATTATACCCACGCCCCTTCGACGACCGCAGGCACCATGACCGCTCCGAAGCACTGCAAACTCCTCATCCTCGGCTCCGGCCCCGCCGGCTGGACCGCCGCCGTCTATGCCGCACGCGCCAACCTCAAGCCGGTGCTCGTGACCGGCCTGCAGATGGGCGGCCAGCTGATGACCACCACCGAGGTCGACAACTGGCCGGGCGACGCGCACGACCTGCAGGGCCCGGACCTGATGGCGCGGATGCAGGCGCATGCCGAGCGCTTCGAGACCGAGGTGGTGTTCGACCACATCCACACCGCCGACCTGTCGCGCCGGCCGTTCCGCCTGGTCGGCGACAGCGGCGAATACACCTGCGACGCGCTGGTCATCGCCACCGGCGCCACGGCCAAGTACCTGGGCCTGCCGTCGGAAGAAGCGTTCAAGGGGCGCGGCGTCTCTGCCTGCGCCACCTGCGACGGCTTCTTCTTCCGCGACATGGACGTGGCGGTGGTCGGCGGCGGGAACACCGCGGTCGAGGAGGCGCTGTACCTCTCCAACATCGCCCGCAAGGTCTACCTGGTGCATCGGCGCGACACGCTGCGCGCCGAGAAGATCATGCAGGACAAGCTGTTCGCGAAGATCCAGGCCGGCAAGATCGAGCCGGTGTGGCACCACACCGTCGACGAGGTCCTGGGCGACGAGAAGGGCGTCACCGGGTTGCGGGTGAAGTCGGTGCAGGACGGCGCCACGCGCGAGCTGCCGATCCACGGCTTCTTCGTGGCCATCGGCCACACCCCGAACACCTCGCTGTTCGAAGGGCAGCTGGCGATGAACAACGGCTACCTGGAAATCCGGTCCGGGCTGGCCGGCGGCGCCACCGAGACTTCGGTCAAGGG
>DATJDY010000158.1:0-2990 GCA_035497155.1 Luteimonas sp. | reverse complement strand
GATCGGACGGCCCCATTCGCGATCCGATTCGCCCGGCCACTTGCGGGTCGCATCGAGCCCGAGCTTTGAACCCAGGCCAGCAACGGGCGAGGCGAAATCGAGATAGTCGATCGGCGTGTTCTCGACCAGCAGCATGTCGCGCGCCGGATCCACGCGCGTGGAAATCGCCCACAGCACCTGGCCCCAGTCGCGCGGATCGATGTCCTCGTCCACGACGATCACGAACTTGGTGTAGGTGAACTGGCGCAGGTAGGACCACACCGCCATCATCACGCGCCGCGCGTGGCCGGCATACTGCTTGCGGATCGATACGACGGCGATGCGGTAGGAGCAGGCTTCCGGCGGCAGGTGGAAGTCGACGATCTCCGGGAACACGCGCCGCAGGATCGGCACGAACACGTCGTTGAGCGCGACCGCGAGCATCGAGGGTTCGGCGTGCGGGGCGCGGCCCATGTAGCTGCCCTGGTAGATGGCGTCGCGGCGCAGCGACATGCGTTCGATGGTGAGCACGGGGAAGGGCGCGACCGCGTTGTAGTAGCCGGTATGGTCGCCGAACGGTCCCTCCGGCGCGGTGTCGCCCGGCGCGATGTGGCCTTCCAGCACGATTTCCGCGCCGGCCGGAACGTCGAGGCCGGTGAGGTCGCTGCGCCAGGTCCGGCTGCGTTCGCCGCGGAGCAGGCCCGCGAATTCGAATTCCGACAGCGTGTCGGGCACCGGCGCGACCGCGGCGAGCGTGGTCGCCGGGTCGGCGCCGATCGCCGCCACGACCGGGAATTTCGCGTCCGGATGCACGCGCCGCCAGTCGGCGAAATCGAGCGCGCCGCCGCGGTGCGCCAGCCAGCGCATGATCACGCGGTTGCGCCCGAGCACCTGCATCCGGTAGATCGCGATGTTCTGTCGCGGCTGGCGCGTACCGCGCGTCACGACCAGGCCCATCGTGATGAGCTTTCCGGCGTCGCCGGGCCAGCAGCGCTGGATCGGCAGGCGCGCGAGGTCGATGTCTTCGCCTTCGAGCACGACATCGCGGAAGGCAGCGTCATGCACGCGGCGCGGCGCGACGTGCGCGAGCTGCGCGAACTCCGGCCAGGCCTGCAACGCCTGGCGCAGGTTGGCCGGCCAGCGCGGTTCCTTGAGCGCGGCCAGCAGTTCGCCGAGTTCGCGCAGGCTGGCGAGCGGGCGGCCCGCGAGCGCGGCTTCGATGCGTTCGCGCGTGCCGAACAGGTTGCCGAGCAAGGGATGCGACGAGCCGGCGGGACGTTCCATCAGCAGGGCGGGGCCGCCGGCGCGCAGCACGTGCTGGCACAGTGCGGTGGCCTCGAGGTCCGGGTCGACCGGTTCGGCGATGCGGACCAGCTGCTTGCGGGCTTCCAGCTGCGCCAGGAAGCCGCGCAGGTCGTGGTGGCTCATGCGGGCACTGCGGACACGGTCGCGCGCAGCGCCGCGAGCTGCGGGCGCGGATCCAGGCCGCGCGTCGCGAGCCATGCCGCGTCGAACAGCGTGTCGTGGTAACGGTCGCCGAGGTCGCCCAGCAAGGTGACGATCGCGCCTGGCTGCCCCTCGTCGCGCATCGACGCGGCAAGCCGCAGGCAGGCCGCGAAATGCGTGCCGGACGATCCGCCGCGGCGGCGCCCGAGCAGTTCTTCCAGCAGCCAGGCCGCGGCGATGGATTCGGCGTCGTCGACTTCGATGACGGCGTCGACGATCTCGAACAGGAAGCCCGGCTCCACGTGGCGGCGGCCGATGCCTTCGATCACGGTAGGCCGCGTCGCCACGGCATCGTGGTCGTCCTCGCGCCAGCCGTTGGCGAACGCCGCGCCGGTCGGGTCGGCGACGCACAGGCGCGTGTCCAGGCCGCGATAGCGCAGGTACCGACCGATCGTTGCGGAGGTACCGCCGGTGCCGGCGCCGCAGACGATCCATGCCGGCACCGGGTGGGGTTCGCGCGCCAGCTGTCCGAGGATCGATTCGGCGATGTTGTTGTTGCCGCGCCAGTCGGTGGCGCGCTCGGCCAGTGCGAACTGGTCGAGGTGGCAGGCGCCGCCGAGCGCGATTTCGCGGGCCCGCGCCTGCGGGTCGACGCCGGGCGGGGTGAGCTCGCAGCGGCCGCCGAGCGCGCGCACGGCCTCGATCTTCGCGGGCGCGGTGCAATCGGGCATCACCGCCGTGAACGGCAGCCCGAGCATGCGCGCGAACCAGGCTTCGGAGATCGCGGTGCTTCCGGAAGACGCATCGACGACGGCCTGGCCTTCGGAGAGGCGCCCGTTGCACAGCGCGTACAGGAACAACGACCGCGCCAGCCGGTGTTTCAGGCTGCCACTGGGATGCGTCGCTTCGTCCTTGAAATAGAAGTCGATGCCCGGGAACGCGGGCAGCGCCAGATGCAGCAGGTGCGTGTCGGCCGAGCGCGCGGACTCCCGGTGCAGGGCCGAGACGGCGCCGGCGACCCAGGCGCGGCCGTCGTGGTGTTCAGCGCAGGCGGGCACGGATCCGTTCCTCCAGGTGCGCGAAGTAGAGCTCGATGTAGCTGATGCCGTTCTCGCGGTCGATCAGGTAGGGATTCATCAGCGTGTGGCGCAGGACCACGAGGCCGTCGTCGTCGCCGGGCCCGTGTGCGTCGAGGCCGAGCGACGCGAGGATGCGCGTGCGGTCGTTGGCATCGAGCAGGTCGAGGTGCAGGCTTGTGACCGAGCCGAAGAATTCATGCGACTGCAACGGCTGCCGCGGATTGCTGCGCAGCCCGTCGTGCAGCGCACGCACGCAGGCGCTGGCGGCGGCCACGCTGCGGTTGCCGCGCGGATTTACCGCCACGCACACCAGGTTCGTGTCGGGCGCGAACGGGACGCAGACCGTCGCTACGTCCGCGACGGCGGCCGCCAGCGACTGCGCGGCGGCGTGGAAGGCCTCGGCGGCGCGGATCGAATGCTGCTGCAGCTGGCCGAAGCCTTCGTGGTCCAGCGGCAGCACCTTGTGCGTCACGTGGACCGCGGCGG
>DATJDY010000157.1:0-7972 GCA_035497155.1 Luteimonas sp. | reverse complement strand
AGGCGTACACGTCGAGGTGCGCCCACGGCTGCCCTTCCGGCACGAAGCGCTCGAGGTACAGCGCGGCGGCGATGCTGCCGCCCATCTTCGACGGCCCGGAGTTCGCGATGTCGGCGACGTTGCTGGTGAGGTAGCGCAGGTTCGGCCGCCACAGCGGCATGCGCCACACCGGGTCGCGCGCTTCGCCGCCGGCGGCGATCCATTGCGCGGCAACAGAGTCGTCGTTCGCGTACAACGCGGGCAGCTCGGGGCCGAGCGCGATGCGCGCCGCGCCGGTGAGCGTGGCGAAGTCGAGCAGCAGCGCCGGCGATTCCTCGCCCGCGAGCGCCAGTGCGTCGCACAGCACCATGCGGCCTTCGGCGTCGGTGTTGTCGATCTCGACGTTGACGCCCTTGCGCGTGGCGACCACTTCCCCCGGCCGGTACGAGAGCGGGCCGATCGCGTTCTCCACCGCCGGCACCAGCAAGGTGATGCGCAGCGGCAGCCTGCGCGCCATCACCAGTTCGGCCAGGGCGATGGCGTGCGCGCCGCCGCCCATGTCCTTCTTCATGTTGCGCATGCCGTCGCCGGTCTTCAGGTCCAGGCCGCCGGTGTCGAAGCACACGCCCTTGCCGACGATGGCGACATGCGGATGCGCAGCGTCGCCCCAGTCCAGGCGCAGCAGCCGCGGCGCGCGGTGCGAGGCGCGGCCGACGGCGTGGATCGCGGGGAAATTGCGGGCGAGCAGGTCGTCGCCGACGATCGCCTCGAAGCGCGCGCCGTGCGTCGCGGCGATGCCTTCGACCACGTCCTGCAGCTGTTCCGGGCCCATGTGCTCGGTCGGCGTGTTCACCAGGTCGCGCACGCGCACGCAGGCGGCGAGCACGTCGGCGGTCGCCGCATCGGACGCATCCAGCACGAGCGTCGCCGGCGCGCGGCCCGCGCCGCGGAAGCGCGCGTAACGATAGCTGCCCAGGCCCCATCCGAGTTGCAGCGCGTTGCGCGCGGCCGGATCGCGCAGGCCCGCGGGCTGCCACGCAGTGCCGGCCGGGAGCGCGGATGGCGCATGCGCGTAGCTGTGCGGATCGAGCGCGTCGCCGATCCCGAGCACGGCACCGCCGAGTTCTCCGCCATCGCCCGGGAACGTGGTCGCGCTGCCGGGCGCGGCGTCGAAACCCTGCGCCTGCAGCCAGCGCGCTACAGCGGAAGGCTGTGCGCCGAGCCATCCAGCGTAGCCATCGCGGGCGATGAGGTGCAATGGGAGCGGAACAGCGTTCTCGGCGGTCATGCGGCGTCCTGTCGCGTGGGTTGCGCGTCCAGCCAGTCGGCCAGCGCGTCGAGGGAGGGGAATTCGAGGTCGGGACGGACGTCCTCGCGCGGCCACTCGCGCGCTGCGGAACGGTCGTCGTCGCGGTTGATCCAGCAGCTGCGCAGGCCGGCGCGATGCGCGCCGACGACGTCCATCTCGACGTCGTCGCCCACGTGCAGCACCTCGCCCGGCGCGCAGCCGAGCCGCTCGCACGCAGCGTGGAAGATGCTCGCCTCGGGCTTGGCCGCGCCGTGCTCGCGCGCGCCGAGCTGGAACCGGAACACGTGCATCAGCCCGATGCGTTCCAGGTCGGCGTTGCCGTTGGTGAGCGCGGCCAGCGGCAGGCGCGCGGCGAGCCGGTCGAGCGCGGCGAGGCTGTCGGCGTAGTGCTCGACCTCGCAGCGCGCGGCGAAGAACGCGTCGAACGCCGGCGCAGCGAGCGCGGGGTCGTCGCCGGCCGCGGCGAACATGCGCTCCAGCGAGATCATGCGCTGGCGGGTGAAGTCGTGCGCGAGGTGTGGATGCGTGGCGGCGACCTCGTCGCGCAGCGCGCGTCGCGCTTCCAGCGGCCAGTGCGCGGCGGTCCGCGGGGCATGCTGCTGCAACCATGCGCCGAGCGCGGCCTCGGCGCGCACGATCACCGGCTCGATCGGCCAGATCGTGTCGTCGAGGTCGAGGGTGATGGCGCGGACCGGGAAGCTCACGGCGCGATTCTACCGGGGCCCGCCCCGGCCGACGTGGCAGTGCCGGGCGATGCCGCCTACTCCAGCAGGCGCGCCCAGCCTTCCATCCCCTCGATCTTGGTGAGCACGATCTTGACGCACACCAGCAGCGGCACCGCCAGCAGCAGGCCGACGATGCCCCACAGCCAGCCGAACACCATCAGCGCCAGGATCAGCACCAGCGGCGACAGGGCCATGCGCGCGCCGAGCACGATCGGGGTGACGAACTGACCCTCGATCGTGTGGAGGCCGAGGTAGATGGCGGCGGGCAGGAGTGACTGCCACATGTCGTCGAAGGCCACGAAGCCCATCAGCAGCATCACCATGATGCCGATCAGCGGGCCGACGTAGGGCGCGTAGTTGAGGATCGCCGCCATCGTGCCCCAGAGCAGCGCCTCGTCGCCGGGCACGCCGAGCCAGAACAGCGCGCCGGCCAGGGCCAGCCCGACGAGGATGTTGATGATGCTGATCGTGAGCACGTAGCGCGACATCTCGTGCTCGATCGATTGCAGGATCTCCACCGTCAATTTCTTCTGCTGGCGTCCCGGCAGGAGCGCGATCGCGTTGCGCTGCAGGCTCTGCCCGTACACCATGAAGAAGAACGTGAGCAGCACCACCGCCAGCACCGCGGCGATCATGCGCGGCGTCGCGGTCAGCGCGCGATACGGGTCGTTGACCTCGGTGCGCACCACCTGCACCGGCTTGGCCATGTTCTCCCCGCCCGCGGCGCGCGCGATGTTTTCCGCCGCCTTGTTGGCTTCCTGCACCGGCTTGGCGAGGTTGCGCAGCTTCGGCGCGAGGTCGTGCATCTCGCGCGGGACCTGCCGGATCCATTCGCCGGCGGGCACGATCAGTTGTTGCGCGAGCAGGCCCGCGCCGGCGAGGCCGAGCACCAGCACCAGCAGCGCACTGACGAAGCGCGGCACATAGGCGCGCTGCAGCACTCGGATGATCGGGTTGCCGATCAGCGCGAAGAACATCGCCAGCAGCACCGGAAGCAGCAGGCCCTGCGCGGCCCACAGGGTGAAGCCGACGCCGAGCGTCGCGACCACCAGCAGCGCGGCGGGTGCGCGCGGCCGCGGCCGCGACGGCAGGTGCGCGCCCGCCGCGAGGGATGCGGCGTCCGCGGCGGATGCCGGGATGACGGGCACCCCGGCGATGGCGAGCGCCGGCGACGCCGGCTTCGCCGCCGGATCATTGTCTTCGAGTGGCGGCAACGACGGCGGCTGGTTCATGGCATTCCCGCTTCCCTGTAGCGGCGTTCCGCGTCCGCCGGTGGTTCCGGCGGCATGGTCGACACGTATGGATCCTGCGCGCCCGGAGCATGCGCCTGTTGCGCTTCCTGCGCCGCGTCCGCCGCTTCTCCGGCCTGGTTCGCCGCGGCCTGCGCGCTGCCGCCGGCGAACATGCCCGACAGCGCGGTCAGCAGTTGCAGCACGCCGCCGCCGGCCGCGCGCTTGAACGGCTCGGCGCGCCCGACCATGAAGCCCGTCGCGAGCCCGGCGAGGACGATGCGCCCCGGCGTCCACAACGACCGCCATGACCCGCGCAGCTGCCGCCAGTCGGCGCCCACGCGCCGTTCCTGTGCCTCGAGGGCCGTTTCGGCCTGTCGTACCTTTTCGATGAGCGCGTCGAAGCCCATGGTCGCCTCAGGGGGGTGTCACGTCGATGCCGAGGCCCTTCTTCACCGGTTCGCCATCACTGGCGGCCTTCGTGGCGTCGGCGGCGTCGCTCGCCGATTCGCTGCTCGAGGGATCCGGCATGAAGTCGGCGAGTTCGCCCAGGCCCAGCCGCGCGAGTTGCCGGCGCGTGGCCTTCAACCGCGTGTGTTCGAAGTAGCGCGTCGCCATCCATGCCGCACCGGCGGTCACGGCCACGCTCAGCAGCGCGGTCAGCAGCAGCGCCAGCGCCCAGGACATGCCGAGTCCCCGGCTGAGGCCGACGATCAGTGCCGCCATCAGCAGCAGCCACGCGGATGCGCCGAACGCGATCGCGACGCCGGTCAGCGCCAGCGTGCGCCCGAACGCGCTGCGCGCCAGCGAGATGTCCGCGGCAAGCAGGATGCGGAAGGCCTTGCCCGCATCGCGTCCGGCCTGGAACGTCGCGCGCCCGGCGGCGCCGAGTTCGCGCACGGCCTCGTCGATGCCCGGCGCCTTGCGCGTCGCGTCGCCGCCGCCGTCGGCGTCGCGCGCGTCCGCGTCCCCCGCGTCGGCCATGGCTTACTTGCCGCTGCGGGCGAGCTTGGCGATGATCCAGCCGGTGGCGAAGGCGACGCCGAACGAGGCCAGCGGACGCTCGCGGATCAGCTCGGACGCGCTGTCGATCAGGTCGCGGCCCTTGTCCATCAGCGCATCCATCTGCTCGCGGCTGGCAGCCCCGGCCTGTTCGAGCGCGGCGATGCCGGACAGCGCGCCGTCGGCGAGCTCCGACTTCACCTGCGCCTTGCCCAGGCGCATTTCGTCGCCGGCGGCGCTGGCGGCGCCCTTGATCGCTTCGCCGGCGTGGCCCGCGGCCTGGCGCAGGTGGCTGCCGGTTTCGCCGAGGCTGGACTTCATGTTGTCGCTTGCGGTGGGTGACATCGGGGGTTCTCCTCGTTGCGTGGAAGGGCTTGCGTCATTGCATCGGCAGGTCGGCGACGGCATTGCCACGGCGCACGCGCAGCACCAGTTGCTGCGGGGTACGGCCGAAGCTCAACCGGAAACCGGCGAGGTCGTCGAATTTTCCCGCAGTGCTTGCGAGGATGATGTCATCGGCGCGCAGGCCGTTGGCTTCGGCGCGGCTGCCGCGCGCGACGCTTTCGACGTAGACGCCGTCCAGGCCGGACTGGCGCAGGCTCGCCGGCAGCTCGGCGAAGGTGGCGCCGGCCAGGCGCGGATCCAGGCGCTGGCCCTGCGCGTTGCGCGGCTGCTCGCGCAGCGTCGCGCCGAGCTTGAGCGGCTTGCCGTTGCGGCGCACGTCCAGCGCGACCTTCGCGCCCACCGGTTGCAAGCCTTCGAAATTGCGCAGCGTGTCGCGGTCGGCGATGCGCTGGCCGTTGGTGGCGACGATCACGTCGCCCACCTGCACCCCCGCGGCGGCGGCGGCCGAGCCGGGATACACGCGGGTCACGACCGCGCCGCGCGCTTCGTCCAGCCCGAGCCCGCTGGCGATGCGCGCATCGACATCCTGCGCATCCACGCCGAGGCTGCCGCGATGCACTTCGCCCGTCGCGAGCAGTTGCCGCATCACGTCGCCGGCGAGGTTCGAGGGGATCGCGAAGCCCAGGCCGATGTTGCCGTAGCTGGAGCCCTGCGGATTGAAGCTCGCGGTGTTGATGCCGACCAGTTGCCCGTCGAGGTTGACCAGCGCGCCGCCGGAATTGCCCGGGTTGATCGAGGCGTCGGTCTGGATGAAGTTCTGGTAGCCCAGGCCCTGCAGGCCGCTGCGCCCCACCGCCGAGACGATGCCGGAAGTGACGGTCTGGCCGATCCCGAACGGATTGCCGACCGCGACCACGAAATCGCCCACCTGCAGCTTGCTGCTGTCGGCCAGCGGGATCGCGGTGAGCGCGACGTCCTTCGGCACGGGGATGCGCATCAGCGCCACGTCGGTGTCGGGATCGGAGCCGACGAATTCGGCCTTCATCGTGCGGCCGTCGGCCAGCGTCACCGACACTTCGTCGGCGCCTTCGATCACGTGGTGGTTGGTGAGGATGTAGCCGTGGGTGCCGTCCACGATCACGCCCGAACCCAGCGACTGGGCGATCCGCTCCTTCGGCACGTTCGGGAACATGCGCTGGAACAGCGGGTCGTCGGCGAAGGGGTTGTTGATCCGCACGCGCTGGGTGCTGTGCACGCTGACGACCGCCGGCAGCACCCGCTTGAGCATCGGTGCCAGCGACGGCAGCGGGGTGCCGGCGACCGCGCTGGGCAGGCTTGCCGCCATCGCCGGGACGGCGGCCGCGCCAGCAGCCTCGCGGGCTTCGGCCGGGGCGAACGGGGACTGCAGCGCGGTGGCGGCAAAGCCGCCGAAGGCCGCCGCCGCCGCAAGGACGGCAAGCACGGCCAAGGGCCGCCGCGGGCGGGCGGGGCCGGGGGCGGGGGAAGACGAATGGGGCATCGAGGTCATGATCGGGGCGCCGGGGTCTGGGCCGCGTGATCGCGGCAGCATATTCAGTTTCGGCTGCGACCGCCGAACCCCGCCTGAAGTTTCCCTCGGGAGCGCCAGGCGGTGGCCGGACCGGCATCCGGACCGCGTTTCTGCACCCCTCGCAGGGTCGTCCGCCCGCCCCCGCACCGGCCGGCGGAAACGGTTGACAGGACCCGGACCCGGGGATAGCTTGGAGGCTCTCCGCCACAACATCTTGGGGTGTTGGCGGCGCGACTGGCCCAAGTACTAGGGGTGGGCCAAAAAACAACAACGACGCGGCGCAGCCGCGCGAATGACGAGACGAGGGAGCGAGGGACCGGATGAGCACAGTGCGCCTTGAGGCAGTGGCCCCCACCATGGACAGCAACGACCAAGGCGACCGGGAAATCCCGATGCAGCCCGCTTCCCAGGACATCTGGGACAAGAAGTACCGCCTCAAGACCAAGGCCGGCGTCCCGGTGGACGCGGACATCGACGGCACCTACCAGCGCGTCGCCCGCGCCCTGGCCGACGCCGAGCCGAGCGACGAGAAACGTGCCTACTGGAACGAGCGCTTCCTGTGGGCGCTGCGCCGCGGCGCGATCCCGGCCGGCCGCATCACCTCGAACGCGGGCGCGCTGGAGCACAAGCCGGCGACCTCGACGATCAACTGCACCGTGTCCGGCACCATCGAGGACTCGATGGACGGCATCCTGGACAAGGTCCACGAGGCCGGCCTGACCCTGAAGGCGGGCTGCGGCATCGGCTACGAATTCTCGACGCTGCGCCCGCGCGGCGCCTTCGTCGCCGGCGCCGGCGCGTACACCTCCGGCCCGATGTCCTTCATGGATATCTACGACAAGATGTGCTTCACCGTTTCTTCCGCCGGCGGCCGCCGCGGCGCGCAGATGGGCACGTTCGACGTGTCGCACCCGGACGTGAAGGACTTCATCCGCGCCAAGCGCGAGGACGGGCGCCTGCGCCAGTTCAACCTGTCGCTGCTGGTCACGGACGGCTTCATGGAGGCGGTCGACAAGGACGCCGACTGGCCGCTGGTGTTCCCGATCAACGCCAAGGAACAGGGCGACATCGACCTCGCCGATCCGGCCAAGGTCGTCTGGCGCGAATGGCCCACGCACAAGAACTACGTCAGCCGCGACGACGGCCTGGTCGCCTGCAAGATCTACGGCCACATCCGCGCCCGCCACCTGTGGGACATGATCATGGTCTCGACGTACGACTACGCCGAGCCGGGCTTCATCCTGATCGACCGCGTCAACGAGATGAACAACAACTGGTGGTGCGAGACCATCCGCGCCACCAACCCCTGCGGCGAGCAGCCGCTGCCGCCCTACGGCGCCTGCCTGCTGGGCTCGGTCAACCTCACCAAGTTCGTGCACCGGCCGTTCACCGACGAGGCCAGCTTCGACTGGGAGGAATACAAGGAAGTCGTGCGCGTGTTCACCCGCATGCTCGACAACGTGGTCGAGGTCAACGGCCTGCCGCTGGAACAGCAGCGCAACGAGATCATGCGCAAGCGCCGCCACGGCATGGGCTTCCTCGGCCTGGGCAGCACTGTGACCATGCTCAGGATGAAGTACGGGTCGAAGGCGTCCTGCGAGTTCACCGAGCGCATCGCCCGCGAGATGGCCGTGGCCGGCTGGGAAATGGGCCTGGCCCTGGCGCAGGAGAAGGGACCGGCGCCGATCATGGTCGAGCAGTTCGAAGTCACCGCCGAGATGCTGCGCAAGCGCCCGGAAATGGCGCGCGACGGCTGGAAGGTCGGCCAGCAGATCGAAGGCAAGCTGCTGCACGCGAGCTACAGCCGCTACATGCAGCGCGTGGCCGAGGTCGC
>DATJDY010000156.1:0-5368 GCA_035497155.1 Luteimonas sp. | reverse complement strand
CGCGATGGCGCGCAGCGACTGCGCGAATCGCATGCGATACCGACGATGCAGCGGCTGCGCGATGCGGTCGGCCTGCGCGACCTCGGCGCGGGCGCGGGCGCCGTCGCGACGGCGAAGGCTGCGGGGGGCGCTGCGGGCGCGAACGCGCCGAAAGCCGCGATTCCGGCGTTCAAGCAATACCGCGAGGCCGACGGCCGCTTCCACTTCAAGCTGGTCGACGGCGAGCGCGTGCTGCTGCTCAGCCGCGGCTTCGAATCGCCGAAGGATGCCGGTGCGCGCATCGCTGCACTGCGCCGCGACGGCTTCGCCGGCGCCGATGCCGACGCGGTGCTCGGCGATGGCGTGGAAGCCGCGGACGTGCGAGCGGCGCTGGAGGCACTGCGCGCCGCCGACGAGGCGAAGGCGTGAACCTGTCCGGGATGCCGGACCTGGCGGTGTTCCTGTTCGCACCGTGGTTCCTGATCCTGGTGGTGCTGTACTGGGTGTATCCGCGCCAGCCGCGGCATGCGCGGCGGCGCGCGTTCGACGTGGCCGCGCTGCTGGTAGCGATCGCCGCGTTCGTCGTGACGCTGCACTGGGCGCACGGTTACGCCGATCGCCGCTACGGCACGATGTGGCCGCAGATCCTCGCGACCTCCGCCGGTTACGGCGTGTTCCTGCTGGTGCTCGTCGTCGCGGTCTTCGTGCGCCGCGCCTGGTTGCGCCGCGGCTAGGCCGGCCGCACTCCCGGCATCGGCGGCGTTTGCCGCGTTCGCACTACGGCCACTCGTTCGGCGGAGCGCCGCGCTCGGGGTGGTGCATCTTCACCACGCAGAAGCGGTGGCCGCTCGGCGCCTCCATCACCCACCAGCGCTTGACGAAGCCGACGCGCTTCGCGCCGAGCGCTTCGAGGCGCGTGGCCTCGGCGTCGATGTCGTCGGCCTCGATGTCGAGATGGACGCGCGAGGGGTGTGCGACTTTCTGCACCTCGACGTGCAGGTCGGCCGGCGTGCCGCCGAGCTGCTGGTATTCGGCGGTGCCGTCGCCGGCATCCGGGTCGATGACCGGCATGCCCAGGGCTCCGCTCCAGAAGGCGGCCGCCGCGTCGAGGTCGTCGACCCGGCAATCGATGATGAAGCCGGCAAGTCGGCTGCGGTGGGGCATCGGGAGGCTCCATGGCCGGGACGGGAGTCCGATTCTCGCAGTGCGGACGGGTTGCATGATCTGATTCGATGATGTAGTGTTGTATTACAACAGCACACTATGGATCGGAGTTGCCGATGCGCCCCACCTGCCTGCCCCTGGCCGCCGCCCTCGCGCTGGCGCTTGCCGCCGCCGTTGCTGCCGCTCCGGCCGTCGCCGCCGTCCCGACCCTGGCCGGGACCGCCGCTGCCGCGCCCGCGGCGCCCGCCCCGGGCGCGATCGCGCTCGGCGATTTCATGGGCCGGCTGCGCTCGATCGAGGTCGCCGTCGGCGGCCAGCGCGGCACCTTCCTGCTCGACACCGGCGGCGGCGTCACGTTCGCGACGCCGGAATTCGCGAAGCGCATCGGCTGCACGCCCTGGGGCCGGATCACCGGCTTCCGCCTGACCGGTGAGCGCCTGGACCTGCCGCGCTGCGACGGCGTCGCGATCGGCCTGGCGAACGGCCGGGTGCTGGCGCCGGCGACCATCGGCGTGCTCGACCTGAAGCCGCTACTACCCCCGAGCGCGCCCACGGCCAACGGTTCGCTCGCGCTCGATGCGCTCGACGGGCAGGCGTTCACGCTCGACCTGCGCGCGGGCACGCTCGAATTCGAAACGCCGCAAAGCCTCGCGCGCCGCACCGCGGGCGCGGTGGAAATCCCGATCCGCGTCTCGCGCCACGCCAGCAGCGGACAAGGCCTCGGCGTCTATGCCCGCGCGAAGACCGCGAAGGGCGACCTCTGGCTGGAAATCGACAGCGGCGGCGGCGCGCCGGTGCTGTTGCGCGACAAGATCGCGGCGGAGGCGGGCGCGGATGCGTCCGTGGCGCAGCCGCAGCCCTACACGCTGGTGCTGCCGGGTAGCGATGGCGCAGTCGGCGATGCGCAGGTGAAGCTCGATACGCGCGCGATCGTGCGCGACATGGTCCACTCGGCGTCGTCGGCATGCCGGTGCTCGTGAACTGGCGACTCACCTTCGACCTCGCCGGCGACCGCCTGTGGGTGGCGCCGGCGAAACCCTGATCCGCGGCGCTTACTGCGGCAGCGCGAGGTCGTCGAGCAGCGCCTTGAGGAAGCGCGCGGCCTCGCCGCCGGTGGCGGCGCGATGGTCGAAGGTCAGCGAGATCGGCATGCGGCGGTGCACCTCGATGCCACCCATGACCGCGACCACGTCGTGCGACAACTTGCCCGCGCCGACGATCGCAACGCACGGCGGCACCACGACCGGCGTCGCGTAGCGTCCGGCGAACATTCCGAAGTTCGACAGCGAGATCGTGTAGCCCGACAGCTCGCTGGCCGGGATCGAACGATCCTCGACCTGCGTGCGCAGGCGCTTGATCGCCGCGCGCACGCCGTTGCCGTCGAGCATGTCGGCGTTGCGCAGCGCGGGGACGAACAGGCCGTCCTCGGTGTCCACGGCGATGCCGAGGTCGACGTGCGGATGCATCGTGCGCACGAGCTTCTCGCCATCGAACCAGGCGTTGAGCGCCGGCACCGCCTTGCACGCGGCGACGATCGCGCGTACCAGGCGGCCGGTGATGTCCTGCTTGCCGAGCCAGGCGTGCAGGTCGGCGTCGTCGACGAGCGTGGTCGGCACGACCTGCGCGTGCGCATCGGCCATGACGCGCGCCATGTTGCGGCGCACGCCCTTGAGCTGCTCGGGCTGGCCGCTGGCCGCGACGCCGGGCGGCTGCGTGCGCATCGGCTTGCCGGCCTGCGACAGCGTGCTGCGCTGCGCCGCGACGGGTGCGGAAGCGGCGGCGGGCGCGCTGGACATGGGGCCCGCGCGCATCGGCGCCGGCGCGGCGCCGGGCTTCGCTGAACCGTCGGCGGCGGCCTGCTTCACGTCGGCCATCGTCACCGTGCCGTCGGGGCCGCTGGCACGCACGCGCGCGATGTCGACGCCGAGCTTGCGCGCCGTTGCGCGCACCGCCGGCATCGCCTTGACGCCGCCGACCGCGACCGCGGCCTCGCTGCGCACCGCATCGGACGACTGCATCGCGCCGACCACGGTGCCCGCGTCGTCCCGCTTCGCGGGGGCGGCGGCATCGACATGGCCCTGCGGCGCCGGTGCGCCCTTGGCGGAAATCGCCCCGCCTTCGTCGGAGGCAACGACGCGGTTGTCGGGCGCCGGATCCTGCGAACCCACGCTGTGGTCGGCGGCGGCACCGTGGTGGTGGCCGGTGTCCTGGCCTTCGGCACGCTGCGGCAGCGACGGATCGATTTCGAACTCGGCCAGCATCGTGCCGGTGACGACGATGTCGCCCGGGCCGCCGGCGAGCTTCAGCACCTTGCCGCTGACCGGCGAGGGCACGTCGACCACGGCCTTCGCCGTCTCCATCGACACCAGGTTCTCGTCGAGGCGGATGACGTCGCCTTCCTTGACGTACCACTCGACGATGGTCGCGTCCGGCAGGCCTTCGCCGAGGTCGGGAAGCAGGAATTTCTTGCTCATTGCCGTCGTTCCTTACGAATGGGCGACCGCGCGCTTCGCCGCGGTGACGATGCGGTCCACGCTCGGGAGGTACTTCATCTCCAGGCGGAACAGCGGGATGTGGGTGTCGTAGCCGGTGACGCGCTCGACCGGGGCGACCAGGTCGAACATGCATTCCTCGGCCAGGCGCGCGGCGACTTCGGCGCCGAAGCCCGCGGTCTTCGCAGCCTCGTGCACGATCACGCAGCGGTTCGTGCGCGACACCGACTCGGCGATGGTCGCGAAATCCAGCGGCTTGAGCGTGGCGACGTCGATGACCTCGGCGCTGATGCCTTCCTTCGCGAGCGCGTCGGCGGCTTCCAGCGTCTCCTTCACCTGCGCGCCCCAGGTCACCAGGGTCACGTCGGTGCCGTCGCGCAGCACGTAACACACGTCGAGCGGCAGCGCCTCGCCGTCGTCCGGCACGACTTCCTTGTACTGGCGGTAGATGCGCTTGGGCTCCATGAAGATCACCGGATCCGGATCGCGGATCGCGGCGAGCAGCAGGCCGTAGGCGCGCGCCGGCGAGGACGGCATGACCACGCGCAGGCCCGGCACGTTGGTGAAGATCGACTCGTTCGCCTCGCTGTGGTGCTCCGGCGCGCGGATGCCGCCGCCCCACGGCACGCGCAGCACCATCGGGCAGGTGAGGCGGCCGCGGGTGCGGTAGCGCATGCGCGCGGCGTGGCAGACGATGAAGTCGACCATCGGGTACATGAAGCCGTCGAACTGTGCCTCGGCGACGGGCTTCATGCCCTGCGAGGCCATGCCGACGGTGAGGCCGGCGATGGTGGTTTCGTCCAGCGGCGTGTCGAGCACGCGCTCCGGGCCGAACGTCGCCGACAGGCCGGCGGTGGCGCGGAACACGCCGCCGTTCACGCCGACGTCCTCGCCGAGCACGAGCACGGCATCGTCGTTGCGCATCTCGTAGGCGAGGGCCTGGGTGATCGCCTCGATGAGGGTGATCGCCGCGGGTGCGTTGCTGGGCTCAGCCATTGCGCTTCTCCAGGGCAACGGCAGCGGCGCGCTGCTCCAGCAGCTCCGCCGGCGGATCGCCGTACAAATAGTCGAACATCGCTTCCACCGGCTGCACCGGCGTGTTGAGGTACGCGTTGATTTCTTCGTCCACCTTCGCGGCGCACTCCTCGATCCAGGCCTTCTCCTGCTTCTCGTCCCACACCTTGGCCTTGACCAGGTAGTTGCGCAGGCGGATGAAGGGTTCGCGCGTCCAGCCGGCCTTGACCTCGTCCTCGCCGCGGTAACGGCGCGCGTCGTCGGCGGTGGTGTGGTCGTGCAGGCGGTAGGTCATGAACTCGATCACGCTGCCGCCTTCGCCCTTGCGCGCGCGCTCGGTGGCGCGACGCATCGCCTCGAGCACGGCGATCAGGTCGTTGCCGTCCACCTGCAGGCAGTGCAGGCCGCCGGCGATGCCCTTCTGCGCGAGCGTCTCGGCGCCGGTCTGCGCCTTGCGCGGGACCGAGATCGCCCAGCCGTTGTTGATCACGCACAGCACCAGCGGCAGCTTGTAGGCGCCGGCCGAGTTGAGCGCGGCGTAGAAATCGGTCTTCGACGAACCGCCGTCGCCGCAGCACGCGACCGCGACGCGGTCCTGCTTGCGCAGCTTGAACGAGAGCGCGGCGCCGGACGCCATCAGGCACTGCGTCGAGATCGGCACGCACCACGGATAGTCGTTGCGCGGCACTTCGAAATCGTTGCCGCGCTCGTCGCCGCCC
>DATJDY010000155.1:0-5325 GCA_035497155.1 Luteimonas sp. | reverse complement strand
CGAGCAAGGCCGCTCCCGCGGCCTGATGCCCCGGGCCGCGCGACGCGCGGCCCCGTTTTCGCAAGGGCATGCCCCGCATGCAATCCGAAGCGCCGTCCGCGCAGGCGACCGCTCCCGAAGCGCAGGTTTCGAAGCGTGTCCTCCTGGGCCGGATCCACGGCGCCTTCGGCGTGCGCGGCGAACTCAAGCTCGAATCGTTCACCGATCCGTTGCGCGGCATCCTGCGTTACCAGCCATGGATCCTCCGCGATGCCCGCGGCGTCGAGCGCGAGATCGACGGTGCTCGCGGTCGCGAGACGGCGAAGGGCGTCGTCGCGACGATTCCCGGCGTGGAGGACCGCGACGCGGCCGAGGCGCTGCGCGGCACCGAAGTCTGGGTGCCGCGTTCCGCGCTGCCGCCGCCGGTCGACGGCGAGTATTACTGGGTCGACCTGGAAGGCCTGCGCGTGGTGAACCTGGAAGGCGCCGACCTCGGCACCGTGTCGCACCTGTTCGCCACCGGCGCCAACGATGTGCTCGTCGCGGAGGGCGGCGTTCCGCCGCGTGAGCGCATGATCCCGTTCCTGCAGCCCGACGTCGTGCGTTCCGTCGATTTCGACGCGGGCGTGGTCACGGTGGACTGGGACGCGGACTTCTGAAAGGGCGGCCGGCCATGGGTCGGCCCTACAATCCCGCGATGCGCATCGACATCGTCAGCCTGTTTCCCGAATTCGTGGCGCAGATCGCCGGCCACGGCGTGGTCGGGCGTGCTGCCGAGCGCGGGCTGCTGTCGGTGCATGGCTGGAATCCGCGCGACCACGCGGAAGGCAGCTACCGCCGCGTCGACGACCGCACCTTCGGCGGCGGCCCCGGCATGGTGATGATGATCGAGCCGCTGCAGGCGACGCTGGCAGCGGTGCGCGCGGCCGATCCGGCGCCGGCGCACGTCGTCTACCTCAGCCCGCAGGGCCGGCGCCTGGACCAGGCGAAGGTGCGCGAGATGGCGGCGCGGCCGCGGCTGGTGCTGTTGTGCGGCCGTTACGAAGGCATCGACGAACGCCTGGTCGCGGCGGCCGTCGACGAAGAGGTGTCGATCGGCGACTACGTCCTGTCCGGCGGCGAGCTGCCGGCGGCGGTCCTCGTGGACGCAGTGGCCCGGCTCCAGGCCGGCGCCCTCAACGATGCCGAATCCGCCGAGCAGGACAGCTTCGAGGTCGGGCTGGATGGCCTGCGGCTGCTGGATTGCCCGCACTACACGAAGCCGGTGGAACACGCGCTGGGGACGGTCCCCGAGGTGCTGCTGTCCGGCAACCATGCCGCGATCGCCCGCTGGCGGCGCCAGCAGGCCCTGGTCCGGACCTGGCTGCGGCGGCCGGACCTGATCGACCGCGAGGCCCTGGCCCCGGCCGACCGGGCCCTGCTGGAGGCCTTCCTCCGGGATGACGCCGGCGGAAAAAACCCGCTATAATTCGCGGCTTAGCTCCATCCGCACCAAGCGTTCCACCCCAGCCAAGACGCGGGTCCACGTGCACTCGCGCTACAACAGCCCGGCATCCCGCGCTTCCAATCGAGCACGACTGACCAGGCACACCAACAGGCCAACACCAATGAACAAGCCCTCGATCCACACGCTGCTGCAGAACTTCGAAACCGAACAGGTGCAGCGCACGCTGCCGGACTTCGGCCCCGGCGACACGGTCATCGTCAACGTCAAGGTCAAGGAAGGCAACCGCGAGCGCGTCCAGGCCTATGAAGGCGTGGTCATCGGCAAGAAGAACGCCGGCCTCAACTCCGCCTTCACCGTGCGCAAGATCTCGCACGGCTACGGCGTCGAGCGCGTGTTCCAGACCCACAGCGCGAGCATCGACTCGGTGCAGGTGAAGCGCCGCGGCGCGGTGCGCGCCGGCAAGCTGTACTACCTGCGTGGCCTGGAAGGCAAGAAGGCGCGCATCAAGGAAGACCTGGCCGGCAACGCGAAGGCGAAGGCCGAAGCAGCCGCCGCCGCGGCTGCCGCCGCCGAGTAAGCGGCGCGCCAGGGCTTTCCCGCGACGGCCTCCCCTGGGTGCCGTTCGCATTTCACGGGCACGCATCCCATGAAGAACGAGCCACGCGAACGCCAGTCCGGTGAGTTGCAAACCGGCGAACAGACCGCGGGCGTCCGCATCGACCTGTGGCTGTGGGCGGCGCGCTTCTACAGGACGCGCAGCCTCGCGAAGCAGGCGGTCGAAACCGGCAAGGTCGAAGTCGGCGGCGACCGGCCGAAGCCGTCGCGCGTCGTGCGCGTCGGCGATGCGTTGCGCATCGAGCGCGCGGGCGAGTCGTTCGAGATCGCCGTGCTCGCCCTGTCGGACGCGCGCGGGCCGGCCAGCGTCGCGCAAGGGCTGTACGCCGAGTCCGACGCATCGAAGGCGCGCCGCGCCGAACTGCGCGCGCAACGCGCCGCGGAGCGCAATGGCTACCAGGCGCCCGAGGGCAAGCCCGACAAGCGCGCGCGGCGGTTGATCCGCGCGCTGGGCGACATCGACGCGTTGTAGAGCCGACCCATGGTCGGCTGCGCGAAGCCGACCATGGGTCGGCCCTACAGGAGCGTCTTCAGCCGATAAAGCGCTTCGAGCGCCTGCTTCGGCGTTAGCTCGTCGGGGTCGATCCCGGCCAATGCCTCGAGCGCAGCGGACGACGGCGCGAACAGCCCGATCTGCTGCGGCGAATCCAGGTTCTGCGCGGTGAGCGGCGTGGACGGCGCATCGCGGCCCTGCGCCTCGAGTTCGGCGAGCCGCGCGCGCGCCTGGCGCACGACCGTCTTCGGCAGGCCGGCGAGCGCCGCGACCTGCAGGCCGAAGCTGCGGTCGGCCGGGCCGTCCTTCACCGCGTGCATGAACACCAGCGATTCGTTGCCGGCCTGGTCGCGATGCTCGATCGCGTCGAGGTGCACGTTGGCGATGCCGCTGCCCGGCGTTGCCAGCGCGGTCAGTTCGAAATAGTGCGTCGCGAACAGCGTGTAGCTTCGGTTGGCGGCGGCGAGGTGGCGCGCGCACGCGTCGGCGAGCGCGAGCCCATCGTAGGTGGAGGTGCCGCGTCCGATCTCGTCCATCAGCACCAGCGATTCGCTGGTGGCGTGGTGGAGGATGTAGCTGGTCTCGCTCATCTCGACCATGAAGGTCGACTGGCCGCGCGCGAGGTCGTCGCCGGCGCCGATGCGGGTGAGGATGCGGTCGATCGGGCCGATCGTCGCGCGCGCCGCCGGCACGAAGCTGCCGATGTGCGCGAGCAGCACGATCAGCGCGTTCTGGCGCATGTAGGTGCTCTTGCCGCCCATGTTCGGGCCGGTGATGACGAGCATGCGGATGCCGTCGCCGCCGCCGTCGCCGAGCATCAGGTCGTTCGGCGTGAACGGATCGTCGCGCACGGCCTCGACCACCGGGTGGCGGCCGCCTTCGATGCGCAGGCAGGCGGCGTCGACGAGTTGCGGCCGCGACCAGTCCAGCGCCTGCGCGCGTTCGGCGAAGCATGCGAGCACGTCGAGTTCGCTCAGCGCGCCGGCGCAGCGCTTCAGCGCCTCGAGGTCCTCGTTGAGCGCATCGAGCAGGCCTTCGTACAGCAGCTTCTCTCGGGCGAGGGCGCGTTCGCGCGCCGACAGCACCTTGTCCTCGAACTGCTTGAGTTCCTCGGTGATGTAGCGCTCGGCGCCGGTCAGGGTCTGGCGGCGGGTGTAGTGCGTGGGCGCCTTCACCGCCTGCGCCTTGCCGATCTCGATGTAGTAGCCGTGGACGCGGTTGTAGCCGACCTTCAGCGTGGCGATGCCGGTGGCTTCGCGTTCGCGGCGCTCGAGGTCGACGAGGAACTGGTCGGCGTTGGTCGAGAGCGTGCGCAGCTCGTCGAGTTCGGCGTCGTAGCCTTCGGCGATGACGCCGCCGTCGCGGGCGAGCAGCGGCGGTTGCGGCACGACGGCAGTGGCGAGCAGGTGCGCGTTGGCGCCGTGCTCGCCGAGTTCCGCGGCCAGCGCCTGCAGGCGCGGCGAGGCGCTCGCGCCGGTCGTGAGCGGACCGAGTTGCGCGCGCAGCGCCGGCAGCATCCCCAGGCCGTCGCGCAGCGTCGACAGGTCGCGCGGGCGCGCGCTGCGCAGGGCGATGCGGGCGAGGATGCGTTCGAGGTCGCCGAGCGCGCGGAACGACTCGCGCAGCATCTCGTCCGTGCGCGCGTCGGCGAGCGCGGCCACCGCCTGGTGGCGTTCGCCGAGCACGCGGCGGTCGCGCAGCGGACGGTGCAGCCAGCGCCGCAGCAGGCGGCCGCCCATCGGCGAGATCGTGCTGTCGAGCACGCCGAGCAGCGTGTTGCGGGTGTCGCCATCGACGCGCGTGTCGAGCTCGAGGTGGCGGCGCGTCGCGGCGTTCATCGCGATCGCTTCGTCCGCCGGTTCGAAGGCGATGCCGGTGAGGTGGGGCAGGCGCTGCTTCTGCGTTTCCTCGACGTAGCCCAGCAGGGCAGCCGCGGCGCCAATGCACGCGGGCCGGTCGTCGATGCCGAAACCGCCAAGATCGTGCACGGCGAAGAAGCGCAGTAGCTGGCGACGGCCGCTGTCGGCGTCGAACAGCCACGGCGCGCGGCGGCGCAGGCCGCGGCATTCGAGCACTGCGGGCGGCCAGCCTTCTTCGTCGGCGAGCAGCACTTCCGCCGGCGAAAGGCGCGCGAGTTCGGCTTCGAGCGCGTCGTCGCCGCCGACTTCGTTCACCAGGAAGCGCCCGCCGGACAAGTCGGCCCACGCCAGGCCGTAACCGTTGCGCCCGCGCGCGATCGCCAGCAACAGCGTGTCGCGGCGCTCGTCGAGCAACGCCTCGTCGGTGACGGTGCCGGGCGTGACGATGCGCACGACCTTGCGTTCGACCAGCCCTTTGGCCAGCGCCGGATCGCCGATCTGTTCGCAGATCGCGACCGATTCGCCCAGCGCCACCAGTCGTGCGAGGTAGCCTTCGTATGCGTGCGCCGGCACGCCCGCCATCGGGATCGGCTGTCCCGCGGAAGCGCCGCGCTGGGTCAGGGTGATGTCGAGCAGCTTCGCGGCCTTGCGCGCGTCGTCGTAGAACAGCTCGTAGAAATCGCCTATGCGGAAGAACAGCAGCACGTCCGGGTGTTCCGCCTTGGCGGCGAAGAACTGGCGCATCAGCGGCGTGTGCTGTTCGGCGGGCGTCGACAACGTGCTTTCCTGTTGGACATGGGCTAGAAAGGCCGCCTAGTTTGCCCGAACAGGAACGCCCGTTGTCGACAGCCGCCGCACAGCATACACCGCTGATGAAGCAGTTCTTCGCCGCCAAGGCGGAACACCCGGACGTGCTGCTGTTCTTCCGCATG
>DATJDY010000154.1:0-11340 GCA_035497155.1 Luteimonas sp. | reverse complement strand
CCGCGGCCAGTTGCGCGGCGGCCGGTCCCGGCGCCTGCGGGGCCGGCGTGGCCGGCGCCGGATTGGCCAGGCCATCCGGCACGGCGGCTTGCGCGACCTGCGCTGCCGGCGCCTGGTTGCCGGGCGCGTCGGCGACCTGTCGGGTGGCGAACAGCGCGACCAGCGCGACCGAGGCGGCCAGCGCCGCACCCGGCATCCAGGCGCGGCGCAGCCGGCCCTCGGGGCGTGCCGCCGCGACCGGTGCGGCTTCGGCCGCCACCGCCAGCGCGACGCGGTCGCAGAACCCGACCGGCGCCGGCGCCGACGCCTGCCCGCGCATCGCGTCGCCGATCACCTGCCAGCGCGACACGCAACCGGCCAGCGCGGCGTCGTGCTGCAGCCGGCGCTCCAGGAATCGTGCCTCGTCCAGCGCCAGCTCGTTGTCGAACAAGGCCGACAGCTGTTCCCTGGTGTGGTCGAGGACCTTGTCTTGCCTGATGTTCATCGCGTCACCCGTTCCGATGCGTCTTCGCCGTCCAGCAATGGCGCCAGTTCCTGCTCGATCGCCTCGCGTGCGCGGAAGATCCGCGAACGCACCGTGCCGATCGGGCAATCCATCCGCGCCGCGATCTCCTCGTAGCTGAGGCCTTCGACCTCGCGCAGGGTGATCGCGTTGCGCAACTCCTCCGGCAGCGCTTCGACCGCGCGCATGACCGTTTGTTCCATCTGCTGCCGCATCAGCTCGCGCTCGGGCGTGTCGTTGTCGCGCAGGCGGATGCCCGAGTCGTACTGCTCGGCGTCGGCGACGTCGATGTCGTCGGTGGGCGGCCTGCGGCCATTGGCGACCAGGTGGTTCTTGGCGGTATTCACGGCGATCCGGTGCAGCCACGTATAGAACTGGGCATCCCCGCGGAAGCTGCCGATCGCGCGATATGCGCGCAGGAACGCTTCCTGGGCCACGTCCTGGCATTCGCTCCAGTCCGAAACGTAGCGCCCGATCAGGGCCACGATCCGGTGCTGGTACTTGCGCACCAGCAGGTCGAATGCCTTGCTGTCGCCGCGCTGGACGCGCGCCACGAGCTCGTGGTCCATCTGCCGGGATGGCTCAACCTGGTCCATGGGACATCGTCGTCATCCGGAAAGTTCCCCTTTGCGCCACTGAGCGCACCCACAGGGGTATGGGGGCGGCATTGACGGCAATCAAATGCCGCCCGGATGATACTGGGTTCCCATACCGCACCGGATGGCCCAAATGGCGGACGATCGCGCCGGCAAGACTCCCCTGGCAGGCTTCGACGGCTTGCGCTTCCGCCACTGGCTGCTCGAGGCGCGCGCCGACGGGGTGATCGTGGTCGCCATCGACCGCGCCGGGCAGGCGGTCAATGCCCTGTCCCAGGAGATGCTGGTCGAGCTGGACGTGCTGCTGGAGCGGCTGGCGATCGATCCGCCGCGCGGCGTGGTGTTCCGTTCGGCCAAGGCGACGGGCTTCGTCGCCGGCGCGGACGTGCGCGAGTTCCAGGAATTCGACGCGCGCGGCACCGTCAACGATGCGCTGTTCCGCGGCCAGCAGACGTTGCAGAAGCTGGCGGCGCTTCCCTGCCCCACGGTCGCGGCCATCCACGGCTATTGCATGGGCGGCGGCACCGAACTGGCGCTGGCGTGCCGCTATCGCGTGGCGAGCAACGATGCGTCCACGCGGATCGGGCTGCCCGAAGTGAACCTGGGCATCTATCCGGGCTGGGGCGGCAGCGTGCGCCTGCCGCGCCTGGTCGGTGCGCCGGCGGCGATGGACATGATGCTGACCGGGCGTGCGCTGTCGGCGAAGGCGGCGCTCGCGAACGGTCTGGTCGATCGCGTGGTCGAGCCGTCGGCGCTCGTCGATGCGGCCGCGGTGCTCGCGCTCAAGGGCACGACGCGCGCGTTCAAGCAGCGAGCGCTGGCGTGGCTGACCAATACGTGGCCGGTGCGGCAACTGCTCGCGCCGATGCTGGTCAAGCAGGTCGCGCGCAAGGCGCCGCGCGCGCACTACCCGGCGCCGTATGCGCTGGTTGAAACCTGGCGGCGCGCGGGCGGCGGCATCCAGGGCCTGCTGTCGGCCGAACGCAAGTCGGTCGCGAAGCTCGCGGCGACGCCGACCGCGCGCAACCTGATCCGCGTGTTCTTCCTGCAGGAACGGTTGAAGTCGCAGGGTGGCGGCGCGAGCGGCATCGCGCGCGTGCACGTCGTCGGCGCCGGCGTGATGGGTGGCGACATCGCTGCATGGTCCGCGTACAAGGGCTTCGAAGTCACGCTGTCGGACCGCGAGCAACGCTTCATCGACGGCGCGCTGCAGCGCGCGCAGGTGCTGTTCGAGAAGAAGGTGAAGGACGCCGCGAAACGGCCGGCCGTCGCAGCGCGCTTGCGCGGCGACCTTGCCGGCGACGGTGCGGCCGACGCGGACCTGGTGATCGAGGCGATCATCGAGCGCGCCGACGCCAAGCGCGAACTGTACGCTGCCGTCGAACCGCGCATGCGCGCCGACGCGCTGCTGACGACGAACACCTCGTCGATCCCGCTCGACGAGCTGCGCGGGCACATCGCGCGCCCGGCGCAGTTCGCCGGCCTGCACTACTTCAACCCGGTGGCGTTGATGCCGCTGGTGGAGATCGTGCGCCACGAGGCGATGGCCGACGAGACGCAGCGGCGACTGGCCGCATTCTGCAAGGCCCTGGGCAAGCTGCCGGTGCCGGTGGCGGGCACGCCGGGCTTCCTCGTGAACCGGCTGCTGTTCCCCTACATGCTCGAGGCGGCGACCGCGTTCGCCGAAGGCATCCCGGGCGCGGCGATCGACCGCGCGGCGAAGAAGTTCGGCATGCCGATGGGGCCGATCGAGCTGATCGACACCGTCGGCCTCGACGTCGCGGCGGGCGTGGCGCAGGAGCTGGCGCCGTTCCTCGGGCTGCGCGTGCCCGACGCGCTGGCGACGCCGCCCGAGGCCGGCAAGCGCGGCAAGAAGGACGGCCAGGGCCTGTACAAGTGGGTGGACGGCAAGGCGCAGAAGCCGCCGCTGCCGAAGGACTACACGGCGCCCTCCGACCTGGAGGACCGGCTGGTCCTGCCCTTGCTGAACGAGGCCGTCGCCGCGCTGCACGACGGCGTGGTTGCCGACGCCGACCTGCTCGATGCGGGCGTGATCTTCGGCACCGGCTTCGCGCCCTTCCGCGGCGGCCCGATCCAGTACCTCCGCGACACCGGCGCCCAGGCACTGCTGGGCCGGTTGCGTGAACTGCAGGCCCGGCACGGGGATCGGTTCGCGCCGCGCCCGGGATGGGATTCCCCGGCACTGGGCTGAACGCATCGGGCGCGCGGGCACGTCCCCGAAAGTGAACGAAACGTGGAGACGGGCTTCACCCGCTGCGTGCGAGCATCGCTTGCATGGCCGCGCGCAACAGACTCCCTCCCTGGCATGAAATGGTTCGCGTCGCCGATGGCCGCGAACTGCTGATCCGCCCGATCCGTCCCGACGACGCGGTGCCGCTGCGCGCGGGCTTCGCGTTGATGGAACCCGGCGCGTTGCGGCATCGGTTCGACGAAGGCATGGATGCGGGCGACGCCGACGCGGCGATGTCGGAACAGGCCGCCGAACGCCTCACCCATCCGGATCCGCGCCGCGAATTCGCCATCATCGCGTGCGAGCCCCTGCCCGCGGGCGAAGCGCTGATCGGTGCCCTGGCGCGCGTCAGCGTGGTGGACGGCTCCAGGCGCGGCGAATTCGCGATCCTCGTCGGCCGCTTCATCGCGGGCATGGGCCTGGGCCGGCACCTGATGCGCCGGCTGGTGCGCTGGGCGCGCGGCAAGGCGCTGGAAGAACTCTACGGCGACGTCGCCGAGGACAACCAGCCGATGCTCGCGCTGGCGGAGTCGCTCGGCTTCCGGCGCGAGGACGCGGCGCCGGCGCCGGGGTTCGTGCGCGTGGTCCTCGCGCTCAAATAAAGCCGCGCCGCTGCAGGCCCGCGTTAAAATAGGCGGTTCATGACCGCTCCCTTCCCCGCTCCTCCGCTGCCCGGCGCCGGCCGGCCACGCGCGTACTGGCGCGCGCCGGGCTCGGCGTCGGCGCTCGCCTGCGCGATCGCCGGCGCGGCGGGCGCGCATGCCGGGCCCTTGCTTGCGATCGCGCGCGACAACCACGCCGCGCACCAGCTCGAATCGGACCTGCGCACGCTGCTCGCCGGCTCGGGCATCGACGTCGTGCCGTTCCCCGACTGGGAAACGCTGCCCTACGACCGCTTCAGCCTGCATCCGGAAATCGTCGGCCAGCGCCTGGCCGCGCTGGTCGCGCTGCCGGCGCTCGCGCGCGGCGTCGTGGTGGTGCCGGTGCAGACGCTGCTGCAGCGCCTGCCGCCGCTGCGCCATGTCGCGGGCAGCAGCTTCGACGTGCGCACCGGGCAGCGCCTCGACCTCGATGCGGAGAAGCGCCGGCTCGAATCGGCCGGCTACCGCAACGTGCCGCAGGTGCTGGACCCGGGCGACTTCGCGGTGCGCGGCGGCCTGCTCGACGTATTCCCGATGGGCGCCGCCGGGCCGTTCCGCGTCGAGCTCCTCGACGACACGATCGACACGATTCGCGCCTTCGACCCGGAAAGCCAGCGCTCGCTCGACCGCGTGGAAGCCGTGCGCCTGCTGCCGGGCCGCGAAGTGCCGCTGGACGAAGCCGCGACGCAGCGCGCGATGAACGTGCTGCGCGAGCGCTTCGACATCGACACGCGGCGCAGCGCGCTGTACCAGGACCTGAAGGCCGGCGTCGCGCCGGCGGGCATCGAGTACTACCTGCCGCTGTTCTTCGATGCGACGGCGACGTTGTTCGACTACCTGCCGGCGTCGATGCTGCCGCTGCTGTGCGAAGGCGCGGGCGACGCGGCTGACCAGTTCCACGCGCAGCTGGCCGAACGCTACGAGCAGCACCGCCACGACATCGAGCGCCCGCTGTTGCCGCCGGGCGAGCTGTACCTGTCGCCGCAGCAGTTGCGCGAGCGGCTCAACGAGGGTGCGCGCGTCGAGGTCTGCGGCGCCGCGCATCCGCGCCACGCCGAAGCCGTCGTGCTGTCGGCGCACGCGGCGCCGGACCTGCCGATCGCGGCGAAGGACGCCGCGCCCGCCGCGGCACTGAAGTCCTTCCTCGGCAGCTATCCGGGCCACGTGCTGGTCTCCGCCGATTCGCCGGGCCGGCGCGAAGCGCTGCTCGAAGTCCTCGCTTCCGCAGGCCTCGTCCCCGAAGTCCTCCCCGATTTCGCGGCCTTCCTCCATTCCCCATTCCCCTTTCCCCATTCCCGCTTCTTCATCGCCGTCGCGCCGCTGGACGACGGCTTCGCGCTCGACGCACCGGCACTGGCGGTGCTCACCGAACGCCAGCTGTTCCCGGAACGCGCGGCGCAACCGCGGCGGCGCAAGCGCGCGGGGCGCGAACCCGAGGCGATCATCCGCGACCTCGGCGAGCTGTCCGAGGGCGCGCCCATCGTCCACGAGGACCACGGCGTCGGCCGTTACCGCGGCCTGGTGAAGCTGGACGCCGGCGGCATGCCGGCCGAATACCTCGAGATCGAATACGCGAAGGGCGACCGGCTCTACGTCCCGGTCGCGCAGCTGCACCTGATCAACCGCTATTCCGGCGCATCGCCGGAAACCGCGCCGCTGCACTCGCTCGGCGGCGAGCAGTGGACCAAGGCCAAGCGCAAGGCCGCGGAAAAGGTCCGCGACGTGGCCGCCGAACTGCTGGAGATCCAGGCGAAGCGGCAGGCGCGCGCGGGGCTGGCGCTGGAAGTCGACCGCGCGATGTACGAGCCGTTCGCGGCCGCGTTCCCGTTCGAGGAAACACCGGACCAGCACGCGGCGATCGAGGCGGTGATCCGCGACCTCGGCTCCTCGCAGCCGATGGACCGCGTGGTCTGCGGCGACGTCGGCTTCGGCAAGACCGAGGTCGCGGTGCGCGCCGCGTTCGTCGCGGCCGCCGCCGGCAAGCAGGTCGCGGTGCTGGTGCCGACGACCCTGCTGGCCGAGCAGCACTACCGCAACTTCCGCGACCGCTTCGCCGATTCGCCGCTGAAGGTGGAAGTGCTGTCGCGCTTCAAGTCGACGAAGGAGATCAAGGCCGAACTCGAGAAGCTCGCGGAAGGCAGGATCGACGTCATCGTCGGCACCCACCGGCTGCTCCAGAAGGACGTGAAGTTCAAGGACCTGGGCCTGGTCATCGTCGACGAGGAACAGCGTTTCGGCGTGCGCCAGAAAGAGGCGCTGAAGGCGCTGCGCGCGAACGTGCACCTGCTGACGCTGACCGCCACCCCGATCCCGCGCACGCTGAACATGGCGATGGCCGGGCTGCGCGACCTGTCGATCATCGCCACGCCGCCGGCGCATCGCATGGCGGTGCAGACCTTCGTCGTGCCGTGGGACGGCGCGCAGGTGCGCGAGGCATTCCAGCGCGAGCTGTCGCGCGGCGGCCAGGTGTACTACCTGCACAACGACGTCGAGTCGATCGGGCGCCTGCAGCGCGAGCTGCAGGAGCTGGTGCCGGAAGCGCGCATCGGCGTCGCCCACGGCCAGATGCCGGAACGCGAGCTGGAGCGGGTGATGCTCGATTTCCACAAGCAGCGCACGAACACGCTGCTGTGCACGACGATCATCGAGTCGGGCATCGACATCCCGAACGCCAACACCATCATCATGGACCGCGCCGACAAGCTCGGCCTGGCGCAGATGCACCAGCTGCGCGGCCGCGTCGGGCGCTCGCACCATCGCGCCTACGCGTACCTGCTGGTGCCGGACAAGCGCTCGATCACTTCCGATGCGCGCAAGCGGCTGGAGGCGATCGCGTCGATGGACGAACTCGGGGCCGGCTTTACCCTGGCCACGCACGACCTGGAAATCCGCGGGGCGGGCGAACTGCTCGGCGAGGACCAGAGCGGGCAGATGGCCGAGGTCGGCTTCAGCCTCTATACCGAACTGCTGGAGCGCGCGGTCGCGTCGATCCGTCGCGGCGAGCTGCCCGACGTGGACGCGCCGGCCGCGCACGGCGCCGAGGTCGAACTGCATGTCCCCGCGTTGATCCCCGAGGACTACCTGCCCGACGTGCACACGCGACTGACGCTGTACAAGCGCATCAGCTCCGCGCGCAATGCGGGCGAGCTGCGCGAGTTGCAGGTGGAGATGATCGACCGCTTCGGCCTGTTGCCGGATCCGGCGAAGCACCTGTTCGCCCTCGCCGAAATGCGCCACGACGCGACGCGCCTGGGGATCCGCAAGCTCGACCTGGGGCCCGCCGGCGGGCGCGTGCAGTTCGAGGCGAAGCCGCGCGTGGATCCGATGACGGTGATCCAGCTGATCCAGAAGCAGCCGCGCCACTACGCGATGGAAGGGCCGGAGAAGCTGCGGATCAAGCTCGACCTGCCGGATGCCGCCATGCGGCTGCAGGCGGCACGCGGGCTGCTCGCCGCACTGGGGCCGGCGTGAGCGCGCGCGAGGACAGCGACGAAGACGATGGCAGCGCGGCAGCGCGCGCGCAGCAGGCCGAGATCGCGCAACGCCTGCGCAAGCGCGACGATTTCGCCCAGCCGCTGCGCACGGTCGCGGGTTTCGACGCGCGCTTCGACGACGAAGGGCGCATCGCGCGCGTCGCGACGGTGCTGCTCGACGCCGATACGCTGGAAGTCCTCGACGAACGCGTCGTCGAGGTACCGGTGGCCACCACCGGGCTCGACGCGCCGGACCTGCTCGGCGTCCGTGCGCTGCCTGCGTTGTGCGAGGCGCTTGCGCAACTGCCGCGCCGTCCCGACCTCGCGTTCGTGGCCGGCCACGGCATCGCGCATCCGCGGCGCCTCGGCATCGCCGCGCATTTCGGCGTCGCGGCGGACCTGCCGAGCATCGGCGTCGCCGACGCGGCGCTGCTTGGCACCGCGGCGTCGCTGCACGAGATCCGCGGTGCGCACACGCCGCTGCGCGACCACGGCGAACACGTCGGCTGGCTGCTGCGCAGCGCGCCGGGCCGGGAAGCGCTGGTGGTGTCGCCGGGCCACCGGGTCTCGATGACGGCGGCCGCGCAGCTGGTGATGCGCTACGTCACCACCGGGCGACTGCCCGAGCCGATCCGGCTCGCGGCGCGGCTCGCCGCGGCCGGCGACGCCATCGGCGACGCGGGAAGCCGCGACACCTGAGCCCGTTTCGCGGCGGATCCGCCCCATCCGCGCGCCGGGATGGCTAGACTGGGGTCAATCCCGCCCGACGGAGCGCCGCCATGGCCCGCCTGCGCAGTGTCATCGCCATTCCCGTGCTGGTCCTCGCCGCGTGCAGCGCGGCGGCCACCGGCGTCCGCATCGGCGGCCCGCGCCTCTCCGACGGCGACAGCTTCCGCATGAAGCCCGGCGACGCCGTGTCGGTCACCAGCGAAGGCACGCTGCGTTACGTGAAGGTGGCCAACGACTCGCGCTGCAAGCCCGGCGTGCAATGCGTGTGGGCCGGCGACGCGGAAGTCGCGTTCGAATGGCGCCCGGACGGCGGCGGCACCGACGCGTTCAGCCTGCACACGGGCAAGGGCGACAAATCGCACCCCATCGGCAGCCACGTGCTGGTGCTGGCCGGGCTCGAGCGCGGCAGCGCGCCCGTGGCGCAACTCACGCTCGAGGCGCGCAAGCCGTGAGCCTGGTGATCGCGCCACGCGTGCACGACCTGGGCGGTTTCCAGGTGCGGCGCGCGGTGCCCTCGCTGCAGGCGCGCAGCGTCGGGCCGTTCGTGTTCGTCGACCACATGGGCCCGGCCGTGTTCGCGCCGGGCCATGGCATCGACGTGCGGCCGCACCCGCACATCGGCCTGGCCACCGTGACCTTCCTGTGGGCGGGCACGATCACCCATCGCGACACGCTCGGCAGCGTGCAGGACATCGCGCCGGGCGACGTCAACTGGATGACCGCGGGGCGCGGCATCGCCCATTCCGAACGCACGCCGGCGGTCCTGCGCGAAGGCGAACACCCGCTGCACGGCATGCAGACGTGGGTGGCGCTGCCGAAGGCGCACGAGGAAACCGCGCCGGAATTCCACCACCACCCCGCCGCGAGCCTGCCCCAGGCGCGCCATGGCGGCGCGCTGGTGCGGTCGATCGCGGGGCGCGGCTTCGGCATGGAATCGCCGGTACGCGTGTTCGCCGACACGCTCAACGTCGCCATCGACCTTGCACCGGATGCGGAACTCGCGATCGAGGCCTCGCACCCGGAGCGCGCGCTCTACGTGCTCGCGGGCAACGCGCAGCTCGACGGCGCCGACATCCCCGGGCAACACCTGGTGGTGCTCGATGCGGGCACGCGACCGGTGCTGCGCGCGCGCACGCCGCTGAAGGCGATGCTGTTCGGCGGCGAGCCGCTGGACGGCCCGCGACGGCTGTGGTGGAACTTCGTTTCGTCGTCGGAAGAACGCATCGAGCAGGCCAAGCGCGACTGGCAGGAAGGCCGGTTCGGCAAGGTGCCTGGCGACGACCAGGAATTCATCCCGCTGCCTGCCTAGGAGGACGATCCAATGCAACGGACCATCGCCAACCTGTCGCTTTGCCTGCCGCTGCTGCTCATGGCCGGCGCCGCATGCGCCCAGGACGCCGCCACCGCCGGGAATTGCCCGCAGTTGCCGGCGGACGCCGGGCTCACGTGGGAAGCGCGCGGCTCCGACGCCGGCGACTTCTGCCGCGCCCTGTTCGCCGACGGCAGCGAGGCGTTCGGGCTGTACATCACGCCCGAACGCAGCTTCGACCCGGTGCGGCGCAACCGCGCCGAGCGCAACTTCACGATCGACGGCCACGAGGTCACCTGGTATCGCGCCGAAATCGCGGCCTCCCCCGGCGTGGAGGCGCGCGAAACCAATGTCGAGCTCACCGACGGTCGGCAGGTGCACATCTGGCTGCAGGCGCCCTCGCCCACCGAGCTGCCCGCGCGGCTGCAGCTGGTGGGGCGCCTGCACTTCAACGGCGCGGGGATCGCCGACTGACGCGGGTTTGCGGCCGGCCTGCTAGAACCGGCCTTCCTGGAAGTCCACGAACGCCTGCATGATCTGCTCGCGGGTGTTCATCACGAACGGCCCATGGCGCGCGACCGGCTCGCGCAACGGCCGGCCCGCGACCAGGATCAGCCGCGCACCCTGCGCGCCGCCGCGCACGACGAACGCATCGCCGCCGCCGAGCACGCCGAGCTCGTGCGTGGCCAGCGGCCGCGCACTCTCGCCTTCGCCGACGCTCGCATCGCCCTCGAACACATAGGCGAACGCGTTGTGGCCGTCGGGCAGCGCGTGCTGCCAGGTCGCGCCCGGCTCGAGTGCGATGTCCAGGTACAGCGGATCCGTGGCCGGCTGCTCGATCGGACCGCGCACGATGCCGCCATCGGCATCGGCAACGCTTCCCGCGATCACCTTCACCGCGACGCCGGGCGCGGGCGCCGCGAGCGGAATGCGGTCGGGCGCGAACTCCTGGTAACGCGGATCGGTCATCTTCGCGCTGGCCGGCAGGTTCACCCACAGCTGGAAGCCGCGCATGCGGCCTTCCTCCTGCTCGGGCATCTCCGAATGCACCAGGCCACGGCCGGCGGTCATCCACTGCACGCTGCCGGGGACCAGCAGGCCCTCGTTGCCGTGGTTGTCCTTGTGGCGCATGCGTCCGTCGAGCATGTAGGTGACCGTCTCGAACCCGCGATGCGGATGGCTCGGGAAACCCGCGAGGTAATCCTCGGCGCGGTCGGTGCCGAACTCGTCCAGCAACAGGAACGGATCGAGCATGTCGAGCTCGGGCGAACCAATGACCCGGGTGAGCTTGACGCCGGCGCCGTCGGACGCGGGCATGCCGCGCAGGCTGCGGACGATGCGGGCGGCGCTGGCGGGGCTGGTGGTGCTGCGGTCCATGGCGGACTCCTCGTGTGCCTGCCCCAAGGATGGGCCCGGCGGCCCCTCCGTCCAAGGCCCATCCCGGCGCACGCAGCGTTCCATCCGTGTCGAGGTGCGCGTTGCTCGACTCCGGGGCTGGGCGCCGCGGCGACGCTTCGCTCCGGGGCTGGGCGACGCGACGGCGTGTGTGTGGTCCGCCGCGTCGACGAGTCGTCCAGGACTCACTCCGCGGGCGCGGGCCATCCATGGCCCGCTCGGCCCACACACACGCCGTCACGTCGCCTACCCCAAACGAGTCGCCCCGCTTCGTTGGTAGAAGCTAAAGCGCCGCGCTTGGCGGAGGCGGAGGAAGCGTGCAGGGACTTCCGGGGGCGTCGGCGGCATGGATGCCGCCGAAGAGGCTACATGGACGTACTTGCGCCGTCCCCCGGAAGTCCCTGCACGCTTCCTCCGCCCCACCCCGAAGGCGATGCGCGTCGC
>DATJDY010000153.1:0-7546 GCA_035497155.1 Luteimonas sp. | reverse complement strand
GCTGGAATCCGAGCGCAAGGCGATCCAGGTGCGTACCCAGGAATTGCAGAACCTGCGCAACACGCGCAGCAAGGCGATCGGGCAGGCGAAGGCGAAGGGCGAGGACGCGTCGGCGCTGCTGGCCGAGGTCGCGGGTTTCGGAGACGAGCTGAAGGCGTCGGAGGCGCGGCTCGAGGAAGTGCGCGCGCAACTCGAGGCGATCGCGCTCGGCATCCCCAACCTGCCCGACGCATCGGTGCCCGCGGGCAGCGACGAAGCCGGCAACGTCGAGCAGCATCGCTGGGGGACGCCGCGCGCGTTCGATTTCGAAGTGCGCGACCACGTTGCGCTCGGCGAGCGCAACGGCTGGCTCGACGGCGAGACCGCGGCCAAGCTTTCCGGCGCGCGCTTCACCGTGCTGCGCGGCGGCCTGGCGCGGCTGCATCGCGCGCTCGCGCAGTTCATGCTCGACCTGCACACCGGCGAGCACGCCTACCTCGAGACCAACGTGCCGCTGCTGGTGAACGCCGAGTCGATGCGCGGCACCGGCCAGCTGCCGAAGTTCGAGGACGATTTGTTCTCGACGGTGGTGGGCGAGGGCGAGAACGCCTCGAAACGCTACCTGATTCCGACTTCGGAAGTGCCGCTGACCAACATCGTGCGCGACGAGATCGTCGACGCCGCGGCGCTGCCGCTGCGCATGACCGCGCATTCGATGTGCTTCCGCGCCGAGGCCGGCAGCCACGGCCGCGACACGCGCGGCATGATCCGCCAGCACCAGTTCGAAAAGGTCGAGCTCGTGTCGATCGCGAAGCCGGCCGAAAGCGACGGCGAGCACGAACGCATGACGCGTTGCGCGGAAGTCGTGCTCGAGAAGCTGGGCCTGCCGTACCGCCGCATGCTGCTGTGTTCCGGCGACATGGGTTTCTCGGCGGTGAAGACCTTCGACCTCGAGGTCTGGCTGCCTTCGCAGGGCACGTATCGCGAGATCTCGTCGTGCTCGAACTGCGGCGACTTCCAGGCGCGCCGCATGCAGGCGCGCTGGCGCAACCCGGACACCGGCAAGCCCGAGCTCGTGCACACCCTCAACGGCTCGGGCGTCGCCATCGGTCGCGCCCTCATCGCCGTGATGGAGAACTACCAGCAGGCCGACGGCTCCATCACCGTCCCCGAAGTCCTGCGCCCCTACATGGCCGGCGCCGACCGCATCGCCTGAAGCAAGGCAGATGATCTATCCGTTTTTATCTGTGTCCATCTGTGTGATCCGTGGCAAAAAACGCTTTTGCGTTTACAGGGCGGCCCTGACGGCGGCGACGAAGGCGGGGTCGACTTCGCTGCCCATTTTTTCGGTGCGCGCGAGGATGCGGCCGTTGGCGTCCAGCAGGATCAGGGCGCTGGTGTGGTTGAACTCGCCGTCGGAAAGCTGCCGGTAGCGGATGTCGAGCACGCCGGCCACGGCGCGCACGTCGGCGGCGCGCGGCGACGCCAGCGTCCAGCGGGCATCGTCGATGCGGCGCTCCTTCACCACCTGTGCCAGGCGCGCCGGCGTGTCGCGCGCCGGGTCCATGCTGATGTACAGCACGCCCAGCTTGTCCAGCTGCGCCGGCGAGAGCTGGCGTTGCACCGCCTTGCCGCTCTCGATGATCAGCGGGCAGATGAAGCGGCAGTTGGAATAGAACATCGCCACCAGTTGCGGCTGGCCGCGGCGCTTGCCCCAGTCGCGCGCCTTGCCGTGCTGGTCGGTGAGCACCAGCGGCAGCTGGTAGACGGAATCCGAAGGCAGCGCGGGCGCATCCGGCGTACGTTGCGCCTCAACGCGTCGCAACGCGGGAGAAGATTCGCTTGCGGAGGCAAGTAGCCGAGCATGGCTCGGCTCTACGGGGAGCAACGCGGCGGCGAATGCCAGCGCGACGACCGAATGCAGTTTCATTTGCCTGCGCTCCTGGCGCAACGGAACCCGAGGTTGGCGGTGGTGTCGTGCGCCTGGAGCGAGGACAGCATCGCCACGCGCATCAGCACCGCATAGTTGTCGCGGTCGTCCATCGACAGGGCGCCCGCGCCGCAGAACTTGCCCTTGTCCGGATCGCCCTGGTTGCGCGATTCCGGATCGACGAGCAGCGAGGAGAAATCGTCGGTCCATTCCCAGACCAGGCCGTGCAGGTCCTGCACGCCGTAGACGTTGGGCGATTGCAGGCCGGCGCGCGGCAGCGGGCCGCTGGACGGGCGCGAATACCAGCCGAGGATGCGCTCGCGCCAGGCTGGATCCTTGCGCGCGTCGCGGCGTGTTTCATCGGCCGCGGCGGCGTATTCCCATTCGTTCCAGGTCGGCAGGCGCGCGCCCTGCGCTTCGCAGTACGCGCTGGCGGCGAACCAGCTGACGTTGACCACCGGTTGTTGCGGGCCTGCGTTGCCCAGCGCGAGCGGGCCGGACCAGTGTTGCAGGTAGCGCGCGTCGGCGAGCACGCGCGGCGTGCGGCCCCGTTGCCATTCCGGATGCGCCTTCACGAACGCGAGGAACTCGGTGTTCGTGACCGGGCGCTTCTGCATCTGGAACGGCGCGATTTTCGCCACCGGCGCGTCTTCGTACTTCAGCGCGGTGCGGAAGTTGCCGCCCGGGAGGGTGACCCATCCGCTGCCCGCCGCCGCGAGTGCGGCGACGGGGACCAGCAGCATGGCGATGATCGGTAACTTGCGCATTGCCTTCTTCATGTAGAGCCGACCCATGGTCGGCTCATGGAGCCGGGTAGAGCCGACCATGGGTCGGCTCTACAGGGGCGGTCAGTGGCCTTCGCCACCACCGGTGCCGATGCCCGGGCCCTTGCGGATCGCAGCCGCTTCTTCCTTGGTGATCCGGCCACCCGGGTTGCCCCAGCTGTTGAGCACGTAGGTGGCGATGTTGGCCACTTCGTCGTCGGTCAGCTGGCTCATCGGCGGCATCACAGAGTTGTAGTCCTTGCCGTTGACCGTCACCGGGCCGGACAGGCCGTGGGTGATGATCGTCGGCACGCGCTTCGGGTCGGCCTTAATGAAGTCCGACTTCGCCAGCGGCGGGAAGACGCCCGGCATGCCCTCGCCATTGGCCTGGTGGCAGGTGGAGCAGGTGCCGGCGAACAGCGCCTGGCCGGCCTTGACCTGGTCATCGACGGTGAGCGCGCCGCTCGCCGCCGCCTGCGCGGCCGCAGCCACCGGGGCGAGGTTGGCGTGGGCCTGGTCGCCGATGTACATCGCGTCGACTTCCTTGCCGGAGTAGATGTCGGGGCGATCCTTGCCGTCCACCTTCAGGATCGCCAGCGCGCCCTTGTTGAACGCGCGGAAGATCGAGTGGTCGACGAGCACGTAGCTGCCGGGCACCTCGACGTGGAAGTCCATGATCGCCGCGCCGCCCGAGGGAATCAGCGTGGTCTGCACGTTCTCCTGGAAGCGCGTGCCGCCCTCGAACCAGACCTTGTCGAAGATCTCGCCGATCACGTGGAAGCTGGACACCAGGTTCGGGCCGCCGTTGCCGACGAACAGGCGCACGCTCTCGCCGGTGTTGGCCTTGAGCGCGTTGTCGCCGGTGAGCGCGCCTTCGCGGCCGTTGAACAGGACATACGTCGGGTTCTCGTCGATGCCCTTCTGCATGTCGAAGTCCTGGTGGCCCTTCTCGCGGTAACGACCGGTCGTGTAGAAGTCGCCCTGCATCACGTAGTACTCGCGGTCCACCGGTGGCAGGCCTTCCGGCGGCTCGACCAGGATCAGGCCGTACATGCCGTTGGCGATGTGCATGCCCACCGGCGCGGTCGCGCAGTGGTACACGAACAGGCCGGCGTTGAGCGCCTTGAAGGTGAAGCGCGAGACGTGGCCCGGCGCGGTGAAGCTCGACGCCGCGCCGCCACCGGGGCCGGTGACGCCGTGCAGGTCGATGTTGTGGGGCATCTTGCTGTCGGGCATGTTGCGCAGGTGGAACTGCACCGTGTCGCCCTGGCGCACGCGGATGAAGCTGCCGGGCACCGTGCCGCCGAAGGTCCAGAAGGTGTACGTCACGCCATCGGCAATCGGCATTTCCTTCTCGACGACGTCGAGCTCGACGATGACCTTCGCCGGATAGTTGCGGTTGACGGGCGGCGGCACGTTGGGCGGCGAGGTGAGCACTGCATTGATCGGCTTGCCCTGCGGCGGGCCGAAGTCGCCCTTGAGCGATCCCCCGGTGTCGTTGGCGGCCTTGGTGGCAGGCAGCGGGATGTCGGCGTCCTTGCGGCAACCGGCGACGGCGAGCAGGGCAAGGCCTGCAGCCAGCGCCAGCCCGGCGAGCACGGGACGGAACGGTCTTTGTGCAGCGGCTTTCACGGTGGTGGCTCCCTTTCCGGAGGTTCCAGTGGTGGTTCTGATACGCGGTGTTTCGATGCGCGCAGCATGCCCCAGTCCGCGTCCCGACGGCCTGACCTGGATCAAACGCGGTCATGCGAGTTCCCTGTGTCCCATATCGCTTGACGTGGGTCAATGCGACGGGACCCCTCGCCCCCGAGTCTGGCGCCATTCCCTCCCCACCGGACTTTCCAGGATGCGCTCCGCAACCCGAATCCACGTGCTTGCCGCGGCCCTTGCCGCGGCGACGCCCATGCTGCCCGCCGTCGCGGGTGCCGCCACGCCTGCGACTCCTGCCGCCACGCAGGGTTTCGACTGGCAGGCGCAGTGGAACCTGCGCGCCCGCTACGAACACGTCGACGATGCGGCGTTCGCCCACGACGCCGATGCCACGACGCTGCGCCTGCGCGCCGGCCTGCACGGGCGTTTCGGCACGCATTGGGAGGCGCTGGTGGAAGGCGAAGCCATCGCCGGCGCCGGGAACTACGAAGACGGCACGGGCAATCCGAAAGTCCAATGGCCGGCGGTGACCGATCCGCGGGGGGCGGAATTGAACCAGGCCTGGTTGCGCGGACGCACAGGCCCGGTCTCGATCACCGCCGGCCGCCAACGCCTGCTGTTCGCCAACCAGCGCTGGATCGGCAACAGCGGCTGGCGGCAGAACGAGCAGACGTTCGATGCGCTGTCGTCCGAGTGGCAGGTGCGTCCGGCGCTCATCCTGCGTTACGCATGGCTCGACCGGGTGCATCGCGTGGCCGGCGACGATGCGCGCGATCGGTTGGCGCGCGAACGTCGGCTCGACAGCCATTACGCGGAACTGGCCTGGCAGCATGGCGCCTGGCAGCTTGCGCCGTACGCGTTGCTGCATCGCGACCACGACGTCGCCGGCGCGTCCACCGCGACGCGCGGCATTCGCGCCGCCTACGATGCGGTGGCCGACGGCCGCGGCTGCCGCGTCGCCGCCGAATTCGCGCGGCAGGTCGAGGCGGGCGGCAATCCGCGCGACTTCTCGCACGATTACTGGCTGTTCGAACCGGCGTGCATGGTGGGCGGCGGCGTGCTGTTGCGCGTGGGCACCGAGCACATGGGCGGCGACGGCACGCACGCGTTGCAGGCGCCGCTGGGCACGCTGCACGCGTTCAACGGCTGGGCGGACAAGTTCAACGCGACGCCGCCGGCTGGCCTGGACGATCGCTACCTGGGCGCAGGCGGCAAGTGGCGCGCCGGCACGCTCGAATGGCAGCTGGCCTGGCACGACTACCGTGCGGACACGGGCGGTGCGCGTTACGGCGGCGAACTCGATGCGTCGCTGGGTTTCCCGGTGGCGAAGGGCGTGCGCGGGCTGGCGAAGATCGCCGACTACCGCGCCGACGCCTGGGCGCGCGATACCCGCAAGTTCTGGCTGCAGCTGGAGTGGACGCACTGATGCGTGGCGCTCGCCCGGCGCCATCGCTACGCGTGGCGCGCGGGTTGATCGACGTGGTGGATGGCGCGGTGCTCGCGCTGCTCGCGGCCCGCCAGCGCCTCGCGGCGCAGGCGGCGCTCAGCAAGCGGCGCGCTGGCATTCCCTTGCACGATGCGGTGCGCGAAGCGGAAGTCCGGGCGCATGCGCAACGCGTGGCGGGGCGCTTCGGCCTGCGGCCTTCGTTCGCGCGCGAAGTGCTGGACGTCGCGATCCGCGAAGCGCGCTCGCGCCAGCAGGAAGACGCCGCCTCGCTGGCGACCCGGGCACCCGGCTCGACCGGAGCGCAAGGCGACACCGGCGCCCACGGCGATTCCGGCGCACGCGGTGCACGCGATGCGCGCATCGCGCGCCTGCTGCGCTGGCTGCCGCCTCCCGCGCAACTCGCACCGCTGGCCAGGCGCGTACCGCAGCGCTGGCAGCAGCGGGCGCTGGAGGTCGCGATGGCGCGTGTGCTCGGCCCCGCCATCGCGGCGGGCGATCTCGCGTTCCTCGAGGGCCGCTGCCTGGGCATCGAAGTCACCGACCTCGGCCTGCGCTGGGCCATCGGCCTGCGCGACGGGCGCCTGGCCAGCGTGGCGGATGCGCCCGAGGCCAGCGTCCGCGGCACGGCCACCGACCTGCTGCTGCTGGCAGGCCGCGTGGAAGACGCCGATACGCTGTTCTTCCAGCGCAGGCTGGTGCTGACCGGGGATACGGAGCTCGGGCTGACCGCCCGCAACCTGCTCGAGGGCTTGTCCTGGGAGGCAGTGCCGCTGGGGCTCCGCATCGGTCTGGCCCGCGGCGCGCGGCTGGCGCATGCAGCCCGGCAGGCCCGGCGTGAAGGCGGGCGCCCGGGCGGGGATCCGCTCCAGCAGGCATAATCCACGGTCCCTCTCGGCCCTGAAACCGGTTAGATGCCTCGACCTGCCTCCTTCGACCGCGACCAGCTGCTGGCCTGCGCCCGTGGCGAGATGTTCGGCCCCGGCAACGCGCGCCTGCCGGCGCCGCCGATGCTGATGTTCGACCGCATCACCGAAATCTCCGAGGAAGGCGGCAGCCACGGCAAGGGCGTGATCCGGGCCGAACTCGACATCCACCCGGACCTCTGGTTCTTCGCCTGCCATTTCGAGGGTGACCCGGTGATGCCGGGCTGCCTGGGCGTGGACGCGATGTGGCAGCTGGCCGGCTTCTACCTGCCCTGGCTCGGTGAACCCGGCCGCGGCCGCGCGCTCGGCGTGGGCGAGGTGAAGTTCAGCGGCCAGGTGCTGCCTGGCGCGAAGGTCGTGTCCTACGAGATCGACATCAAGCGCGTGGTCCGCGGCAAGCTCAAGATGGTGATTGCCGACGGCCGCACGTCCGTCGACGGCCGCGAGATCTACGTGGCGCAGAACCTACGCGTGGGCCTGTTCGGCTCGGTGGAGAACTTCTGATGGCGGGCAACGGCCAGCGACGCGTCGTCGTCACCGGCATGGGCATCGTCTCGTGCCTGGGCAACGACATGGCGACCGTGAGCGAAGCGCTGCAGCGCACGCGCCCGGGCATCCGCTTCATGCCGCAGTATGCCGAGCTCGGGTTGCGCAGCCAGGTCGCCGGCGTGCCCGACATCGACCTCGAAGCGCTGATCGACCGCAAGCTCAAGCGCTTCATGGGCGACGCGGCGGCCTATGCGTACGTCTCGATGCGCGATGCGATCGCCGATGCCGGCCTGGACGAGGCGCAGGTGCGCAACCCGCGCACTGGCGTGATCGCGGGTTCGGGCGGCGCGTCCTCGCAATGGCA
>DATJDY010000152.1:0-1829 GCA_035497155.1 Luteimonas sp. | reverse complement strand
GTCGCGAAGTCCCCCGCGAGTTCTACGCCGAGAAGCCCATCGCGCTGCGCATGGTCGGCAGTTACCACCAGTTCGGCGCGTTCGTCAGCGGCGTGGCGTCGTTGCCGCGCGTGGTGATCCTCACCATGCACGACATCTCGCTGCGCCCGAAATACCCGACGCGCGCCGGCATCCGCCGCGACATCCCGCTGGTGCTGTCGGGTACGGTCAAGACCTACCGCTACCTCGACGACAAGGAACCGGGTGGCGTGAAGGTCAAGAAAGCCAAGCCGAAGAAGGGGAAGCGCTGACATGCGCGCGCATCGCACCTTCGCCCGCCGCACCGCCGCCGCTGCGCTCGTGCTGCTCGCCGCGACGCTGCTCGGCGCCTGCGGCCGCAGCGTGACCAGCGGGCCCGGCGACGCCTCCAACCTGCAGAAGTGGGTCGCCGAGGTGAAGAAGCGCCCGGCGCCAGCGCTCGAGCCACTGCCGGTGATGCAGCAGTTCGAGACCTTCGAATACGCGGCGCAGTCGCTGCGCGACCCGTTCAGCAACGCGTTCTCCGCGGAAAGCGGCACCGGCGGCCCGCGCCCGGATCCGAACCGGCGCAAGCAGCCGCTCGAGGATTTCCCGCTCGACGGCCTGCACATGGTCGGCACGATCGGGCAGGGCGCCAGGCTCGAGGCGCTGGTGCGCGCGCCCGACAAGGTGACCTACCGGGTACACCCGGGCATGTACCTGGGACAGAGCGACGGGCGCGTCACGGGCGTGTCCGCGGACAGGATCGAACTGGTCGAACTCGTGCCCGATGGCGCGGGCGGCTGGCTGGAGCGGCCGGCGGCAATTTCGCTGGAAGCAAAATGAATTCGAGGGGACAGACGATGACCTTCACCATTGCCCATCGCATGCGGAACGCCCGCCGAACGCCCACCCGGGCGATCGCGGCCGGGCTCGCTGCCGGCTTGCTTGCCGCCCTGGGCGGGCTGCAGGCCGCGCCGCTGCCCGCGCAGGCGCTGACCGCCGTCGCCCAGGCCGCCACGACCGTGGCCGTCGACCCCGCGCGCACGATTCCCGGCGCGTTGACGGTGTCGCGGATCGACTTCAAGCGCGGCGACAACGGCGCCGGCCAGCTCATCGTCCGCTTCAGCGGCGATGGCGCGATGCCGGACCTGCACCCCGCCGGCTCGCGCCTGGTGGTGGACATCGCCAACGCCACGCTGCCGCCGCAGTTGCAGAAGCCCATCGACGTGAGCGACTTCGCCACGCCGGTGATGCGCATCGCCCCGGCCCGTGCCGGCGTCGGCACGCGCATCGTGCTCGACACGCGCGGCTCGGTGTCGCCGATGGCGTACCAGACCGGCAACGACTACATCGTCGAGGTCGCGCCGCGCGCCGTCGCCGCCGCTCCGGCGGCCGCCGGCAGCGCGGCTGCCGCCGCCAGCGGCGCCGAACCGGCGTACAGCGGCCAGCGCGTCACCTTCAACTTCCAGGACGTGCCGGTGCGCACGGTGCTGCAGCTGCTCGCCGAGGAGGCGAAGGCCAACCTGGTCGTGTCCGACAGCGTCGGCGGCAGCGTGACGCTGCGCCTGATCGACGTGCCGTGGGACCAGGCGCTCGACATCGTGCTGCAGGCGAAGGGTCTCGACAAGCGTCGTCGCGGCAACGTGATCTGGGTCGCGCCGCAAAAAGAGATCGCCGACCGCGAGGAAGCGATCGCCGATGCGCGTTTGAAGATGGAAGACAAGGACGAGCTGATCACCGACTACATCCCGGTCAGCTACGGCAAGGCGAAGGACATCGCGGCGCTGCTGACCAAGGACACGCAGACGAATTCCGCGGGCGGCACGGCG
>DATJDY010000151.1:0-3245 GCA_035497155.1 Luteimonas sp. | reverse complement strand
TGCCGACGATGCGGCCGCCGGCATCGCGGACCACGAACGCGACCTGCTCGCCCGCGGCCTGCTTCGCGAGCGCGGTTTCGAGCCAGCCCTCGACATCGTCCGGCGCCGGCACGTTGGTGAACTGCAATTCCCAGAGCTTGCCGTCGGACGCCGCGGCACGGAGGCCTTCGGCATGTTCCATGCGCAGCGGCTCCAGCTGGACGTGCCGGCCGCGCAGGATGGGCGCGCTGTTCCAGTCCGTCGCATTCATGCCGCGTCCTCCAGGGTCGGGGCGCGCCCACGGCAATGCGCCACGCACGCCGCGATCTCCGCCTGGTCGTCGATGCCGTACCAGAACACTTTCCAGCGCGGCTCCTTGATGCAACCGTCGCATTCGGCGAAATAGAAGGCGTTGACCGGATTGCCGCGGCGCGAGCGCCAGAACAGCCGCGGCTCGTCTGCGCGCATCACCTGCCAGACCGCGCGGCCGAGGCCCTCGCCCTGCGCATCGTCGAGCACCGCGAACTTGTCCAGGTACACGCCTTCCGCCTCGCTCGTCAGGATGACGGCGGCGCGGTAGTTCTCGCTGACGTAGGCGCGATGCAGCCGCGTGCGCTCGAAGTAGTCCGGCACCAGGGTGCGGCCGAACGCCGATTCGATCAGCGTGCGCAGCCGCGGCAGGTCGAGCTGGTCCCACGACGTCGCCTGCAGCACCCGCTCGCCGCGCCGCACGAGCGTGCCCGATCCCTTGTGCGTGAACAGTTCCTTGGCGAGTTCCGAGGGCCGCGTGATCGACACCGACGAGGCCGGCGACAGGCCGTCCAGCAACTGCTTGACCTGCTCGAGCTTCACCCGCATGCCGCCCTCGATCCAGGGCTGTGCCATCAGGTGATCGTACTCGGTGGTCAGGTTGATCGAATCGATCACCTGGCCGTCGGCATCGAGCAGGCCGCCGGTGCCGGTCAGGAACACGATCTTGTACGGCTGCAGCACCTTCACCAGTTCATTGGCGGCGAAGTCGGCATTGACGTTGAGGATCTGTCCGCCCGCGGTCTCGCCCAGGCTGGCGATCACCGGGATCGAGCCGGCCTGCAGGCTGGCCTGGATCGGCGCGAGCTGCACGCCGCGCACGTTGCCGACCAGGCCGAGCGCGTCGCGGTCCATGAATTCGGCTTCGAACACGCCGGAGACGATCGACGTGGCGCGCGCGTCCTGCGCCTGCAGCGCCTCGACCAGGCGCAGGTTCTGCGCATGGAACACGCGACGCACGATCGCCAGCGCTTCCGGCGAGGTCACGCGCAGGCCGTCGACGGTGCGCTTCTCGATGCCGGCGGCCGCGAGTTCGACGTCGAGCTGCGGACCGGCGCCGTGGATCACGATCGGCGTGAGACCCACGTCCTGCAGGAACGCCAGCGACGAGGTCAGCGCGTCGAAGTCGTCGCGCAGCACCGCGCCGCCGACCTTGACCACGGCAAAGCGCGCCGCGTCGAGCTGCGAGAAGCGCTTGAGGTACTGCGAGATCTCCTTCGCGCCGCCCATGCTGGAAAGCAGGCGGACGATGGTCTGGCGCGTTTGCAGGTCGTGGATGGTCATGTGCTTGGAGGCAAGGTGCGTCAGTTCGAAAGGATGCGTGCGATCGAAGCGGCGTAGCGCTGCAGCTGCTCCAGCGCCACCCATTCGTCCGCGGCGTGGGCCTGGGCGATGTCGCCGGGCCCGTACACGATCGCGGTCATGCCGGCGCGCGAGAACAGCGAGGCTTCGGTCCAGAAGTCGACGGCGTTGCCGATCGGCAGGCCCAGCGCGTCCGCGAGGTCGCGCGCCGCGAGCCGGTGTTCCTCCGCCTCGGCGACGTCGCCGGCGGGCAGTGGCGGCCCGCGGAATGTTTCCTCGTAGCGCTCCAGCGCGCCCGTCGCCGCGCAGGCCCCGAAGCGCACGTGCAGTTCGTCGATGTCGTGGGAGGGCAGCGGGCGGAAGTTGAAGCGCACCTCGGCGCTGGGCGCGATCACGTTCGCCTTGATCCCGCCTTCCACCCGGCCGATGTTGAAGCGCAGGCCGGTGAGGCCGCCGAAGCGGCGATGCGCCTCGCCTTCGACCAGGTCCAGGGAACGCGCGCCCCAGCGCATCGCCTGGTGCAGCGCGCTGGCTTCCAGCGCGGCCGCGCCGGAGGCGTGGCCAGCTTCGCCCTTGAAGCGCAGCAACACCGACGCGATGCCGCGATGCGCCAGCACCGCCTCGCAACGCGTGGGCTCGGCGACGATCGCCTCGGCGTAGCCATGCCCGCCGCCGAGGAAGGCCTCGATGCAGCGCGGATCGTTCGCCTCTTCGTCGGTCGTGAACAGGAACGCCGCGTCGCCCGTCGTGTCCGCAGCCGCCGCCAACAGCCCGGCCGCCGCGCCCTTGATGTCGCACGCGCCCAGGCCGATGGCACGATCGCCTTCGATGCGCAGCTTCAGCGGATCGCCGCTCCACTGCGGCGAGGACGGCACCGTGTCCAGGTGCACGTTGAACACGCGCGTCGGCCTGCCGCGCACCGCCAGCAGCGACAGCGCGCCATCGCCGTGGTCCGCCAGCGTGCAGTCGAACCCCGCCAGTTGCGCGCGCAGGTAGTCGAAGATGCCCGTGCCGATCCGCCGCGGCGGATTGCGCGTATCGAAGCCCACGAGCGCCTCGAGGTGCGCCAGCATGCGGGGAAGCAACAGATCGCCGGAAGCAGCCATTCCCTCTTCCCTATTCCCCATTCCCGCCCTTGTTGACCTCCGCCCACAGCGTGCTGCTCATGCCGAACAGCTTGATGAAGCCCTCGGCCTCCTCCACGCCCCAGTCGGCCGACTGCGCGTAGGTCGCGCCGGACGCCTGCAGGATGTGCGGCGAACGCACCTCCACCGCGTCGACGCGGCCGCCGCGGGTCTCCAGCAGCACATCGCCGTTGACCATGCGCTGCGAGGAGCGCAGGAACGCCTCCAGGTCCGCCTTCAGCGGATCGTGGAAGAAGCCTTCGTACACGAGCTCGACCCAGCGCCGCGCGACTTCGGGCTTGAAACGGTTCTGCTGCTTGCTCAGCACCGCCTCCTCGAGCGCACGATGCGCGCACAGAAGCGCGGCCAGGCCCGGCGCTTCGTACACGATGCGGCCCTTGAGGCCGATCGTCGTGTCGCCGGTGTACATCCCGCGGCCCACGCCGTATTGCGCGAACATCGTGTTGAGCCGCGCCAGCAACTGCGGGCCCGCCATCGGCTGGCCGTCCAGCGCCACGGCCTCGCCGCCGA
>DATJDY010000150.1:0-8348 GCA_035497155.1 Luteimonas sp. | reverse complement strand
TCTTATAAGATCAATGTACAACATGCACTGCAGAGAGCAAAGAGATCACTCTCTTAACTTCCAAACAAAATCGTAGAATAATATATTTAAAGTCTAATTTTGTGACCGCGTTCGGGGCCATTTTTTCAACCAGTTCGAAATGCGCCATGACTTTGTCCTCTTGCTCGGGGTTTTTTAGTTATGTGTGTTGCTTGAGAAGCGGGAATGGGGAAGAGGGAATGGGGAATGGATGGATCCCGGCAACCAGCTCTTCGTGCCGCTTCGGGGCTTTCACTGAAAGTTCGTCATCGCTTTCGCCTCCACCTGCCTCGCATCCACCCTTCCCTGTTCCCTTTTCCCCATTCCCGCTCTTGCGTGTTCATCAGAATTCCCCCCGGTACCAGGTCTTCAACTTGGAAAGGAAGGTGCCGGCGCGGCCGGCGCGCAGCGCGGGGCGGCGCGGATGTTCGATCTGGCTGCCCATGAGCAGCAGGCCGACGCCGGTGGCGTGCACCGGGTTGTTGACCACTTCGCCCAGGCCGGTGACGTGCTGCGGGATGCCCACGCGCACCGGCATCTGCAGCATTTCCTCGGCCAGTTCGACCACGCCTTCCATCTTCGAGGCGCCGCCGGTGAGCACCATGCCGGCGCGCACCAGTTCCTCGAAGCCGGAGCGGCGCAGTTCGGCCTGCACCATCTCGAAGATTTCCTCGTAACGACCCTGCACCGCCTGCGCCAGCGAATGGCGCGGCAGGCGGCGCGGCGGACGGTCGCCGACGCTGGGCACCTGGATCGATTCCTCGGCGGTCGCCAGCTGCGCGAGCGCGCAGGCGTAGCGCACCTTGATCTGTTCCGCTTCGGGCGTCGGCGTGCGCAGCATGTGCGCGATGTCGCTGGTGACGTGGTCGCCGGCGATCGGCAGCGAGGCGGTGTGGCTGATCGCGCCCTGCACGAACACGGCGATGTCGGTGGTGCCCGCGCCGATGTCGACGAGCACGACGCCGAGCTCGCGCTCGTCGGCGGTCAGCACCGCCACGGCCGAGGCCAGCGACGACAGCACCAGGTCGTCGACCTGGAGGCCGCAGCGCTGCACGCACTTGGTGATGTTGGCGGCCGCGGACTGCGCGCAGACCACCAGGTGCGCGTGCACCTCGAGGCGCACGCCGTTCATGCCGACCGGGTTGCGGATGCCGTCCTGCGAATCGTCGAGCACGTACTCGCGCGGGATCGCGTGCAGGATGCGCTGGTCGGCGGGGATCGCGACCGCTTTCGCGGCTTCGAGCACGCGGTCCAGGTCGGACCAGGTGACCTCGCCGTCGCGGATCGGGACGATGCCCGGCGAATTGCGGCACTGCACGTGGTTGCCCGAGATCGAGGCGTACACCGAGCTGATCTCGCATCCCGCCATCAGCTCGGCCTCCTCGACCGCGCGCTGGATCGACTGCACCGTCGACTCGATGTCCACGACCACGCCGCGCTTGAGGCCGCGCGATTCGTGCGAGCCGATGCCGATCACCTCGATCGGGTTGCCGGGCGAGTACTCGCCGACCAGCGCCACCACCTTGGAGGTGCCGATGTCTAGGCCCACGATCAATGCCTTGTCGCCTTTGCGATTCATGATTGCGGGGGCTCTCCCCATGTCAGTGCGAAACCGTTGGTGTAGCGGAGATCGGCGCGCTGCAGCGTGGCGTCGCGGCGCTGCGCGAGCACCTGCGGCAGCAGGCGCGCGAAGCGGGACATGCGCGAGCGCGCCTCACGGCTGCCGACGAGGACGTCGAGGCCGTTGGAAAGCTGCAGCGACCAGCTGCCGCGCCGGTCGAGCGCGAGCGTGCGCACGTCGAGGCCGGCGGCGGCGAACAGGTCGCGCGATTCTCCGTAAAGCGCCATCACCTCGGCCTCGCGGCCGGGCGGGCCGTCGAGCAGCGGCAAGGTCTTCGGCACGGCCACGCCCCTGGCGGCGAACAGCTGGCCTTCCTCGGACAGCAACCGCGATTCGCCCCAGCGCGCGAACGGGCGATGCTCGACGACGCGTACTTCGAGCACGTCCGGCCAGCGCTTGCGCACTTCGGCGTGCTCGACCCAGGGCAGGCGCGCGACCGCGGCCTGCGCGTCATCCAGGCGCACGGCGAAGAAGCCGCGGCGCGCGTACGGCAGCAGCGCCTTCTGCAACAGCGCCGGATCGACGCGCTGCAGCTTGCCTTCGACCCGCAGCGTGCGCAGCGGCCAGCGGTTCGCGCCGATCCAGCCGTTCATGACCGCGACCACCGGCAGCACCACCAGCGCGACCGCCAGCGTCCACGCCGCGATGCGCAGCACGGCGCCATCGAGGAAGCGGCTCGCGGGGGCGGCGGCAGCGGCGCGGGGCGCGTTCAACGCGTCGCCTCCGCGGGAAGGCTGGTTTCCAGGATCCGCCAGCACAGGTCCTCGAATGAAATGCCGAACGCTGCCGCCGACTTCGGCATCAGCGAATGGCTGGTCATGCCGGGCGCGGTGTTGGCTTCGAGCAGCCAGTTGCGGCCCTGCCTGTCGCGCATGAAGTCGACGCGCGCCCAGCCGTGCAGGTCGAGCGCGGCGAACGCGCGCTCGGCCTGGTCGCGGGCCTCCGCTTCGCCGGCCTCGTCCAGGCCCGGGCAGACGTACTGCGTGTCGTCGGCGACGTACTTGGCGTTGTAGTCGTACCACGCGCCCTTGGGCACGATGCGCACCGTCGCCAGCGCGCGGCCGTCGAGCACGCCGATGGTGTATTCGTCGCCTTCGATGAGCTGCTCGACGAGCAGCTCGCCGGGGTAGCGCGCAGCCAGCTCCACGGCCGCATCGAGGTCGTCTTCGCCGAACACGCGGCTGACGCCGACGCTCGAGCCTTCGCCGGCCGGCTTCACGATCACCGGCAAGCCGAGTTCGCGCACGGCGGCGTGCACGTCGCCGCCGCGCGACAGCCGCACGTAGCGCGGCGTCGGCAGCCCGAGCGACAGCCAGACCTGCTTGCTGCGGATCTTGTCCATCGCCAGCGCGCTGCCGAGCACGCGCGAGCCGGTGTAGGGCACGCCGAGCGCTTCGAGCAGCCCTTGCAGCGTACCGTCTTCGCCGCCGCCCTTGTTGCCGTGGAGGATGTTGAAGACGCGATCGAAGTGCCGGTCCTGCAGCTCGCGCGCGAGGGTCGGGATGCCGTCCACCGCATCGGCGCGCACGCCACGGGCGCGCAGCGCGGTAAGCACGTTGCGGCCGGAGTCGAGCGAGACCTCGCGCTCGGCGCTGGTGCCGCCCATCAGCACGGCGACGTGGCCGAACACGGCCGGGTCGTCGTGGCGCGGCGGCGGCAGCACGATGCCGGACGGGATGGTGGCGCTCATGCGTTCCTCCCGCCGAAACCGTTCGCCGCGAGCTGCTGCGCGGCGGCGCCGATGTCGCCGGCGCCCATGACCAGCAGCAGGTCGCCGTCCTGCAGGATGTCGGGCAGCACGTCCGCGAGGTCGGCCGCGCCGCCGACCACGATCGGGTCGATGCGGCCGCGCGCCCGGATCGCGCGCGCCAGCGAACGCGCGTCGGCGCCGGCGATCGGCGCTTCGCCCGCGGGATAGACCTCGGTCAGCACCAGTGCGTCGACGCTCGACAGCACGCCGGCGAAATCGTCGAACAGGTCGCGCGTACGGGTGTAGCGGTGCGGCTGGAACGCCACGACCAGACGCTTGTCCGGCCAGCCGCCGCGCGCCGCGGCAAACACCGCTTCGAGTTCCTTCGGATGATGGCCGTAGTCGTCGACCAGCTGCACGGTCGCGCCCTTCGCGGTGGTCAGCTGCGCCAGCAGGTTGAAGCGGCGGCCGATGCCTTCGAACTTCTCCAGCGCACGCGCGATCGCATTCGCGTCGACGCCGATCTGCCAGCCGACCGCGGCGGCGGCCAGCGAATTGAGCACGTTGTGGCGACCCGGCAGGGCTAGCCGCACGCGGGTGCGGCTGCCGTCGGGCAGGCACAGTACGTAGCGCATGCTCGCGCCGTCCTGGCTGACGTCCTCGGCGCGCACGTCGGCACCCGGCGCGAAGCCATAGGTCATGACGTGGCGGGACGTGTCCGCGGCGAGCGCGGCCACCTCCGGGTCGTCGATGCACAGCACGGCGAGGCCGTAGAACGGCAGGCGGTGCAGGAACTCCGCGAACGCGGCCTGCACGCGCGCGAAATCGCCGCCGTAGTTCTCGAGGTGGTCGGCGTCGATGTTGGTGACGATCGCCACCAGCGGGTTCAGGCGCAGGAAGCTGCCATCGCTCTCGTCGGCCTCGGCCACCAGCCAGTCGCCGCCGCCGAGTCGCGCGTTGGCGCCGGCGGCCAGGAGCTTGCCGCCGATCACGAACGTGGGGTCCAGTCCGCCCTCGCCCAGCACGCTGGCGAGCAGCGAGGTGGTCGTGGTCTTGCCGTGCGTGCCGGCGACGGCGATGCCGCGGCGGAAGCGCATCAGTTCGGCGAGCATTTCCGCGCGCGGCACGATCGGGATGCGCAACGCGTGCGCTTCGGCCAGCTCGGGGTTGTCGCGCTTGATCGCGCTGGACGCCACGACGCAATCGGCGCCATGCACGTTCGCCGCCGCGTGGCCGCGATGGATGCAGGCGCCCAGCGCCACCAGGCGCCGGGTCACGGCGTTGTCGGCGTTGTCGGAACCGGAGACACGATAACCGAGCGTGCACAACACTTCGGCAATGCCGCTCATGCCGACGCCGCCGATGCCGACGAAATGCACGCGCGTAGCGGCACCGTCCATGCCGGTGCGGGCCATGTCGCGGCTGGAGAGCAGGCGGCGGGCGCTCATGCGGCTTCCTTGTTCTGTGCAGCGTTGCCCTGGGCGGCATCGAGCACCGCGTCGGCGACGCGGGCCGCGGCGTCGGGCCTGGCCAGGCCGCGTGCGGCCTCGGCCATCGCGAGGCGGCGCGCGGGATCGCCGGCGAGCGCGGACAGCGCCTCGCGCAGCTGGCCCACGAGGCGATCGCCCTGCGGGAACAGCAATGCGGCGCCGCGTTCGACGAGGTATTCGGCGTTGCGGGTCTGGTGGTCGTCGACCGCCTGCGGGAACGGCACGAGCAGGCTGCCGACACCCGCCGCGCACAGTTCGGCGAGCGTCAGCGCGCCGGCACGGCACACCACGAGGTCGGCATCGGCATAGGCCGCCGCCATGTCGGCGATGAAGGGTTCGACGCTGGCGGCGACGCCGGCCTGCGCATAGGCCTGCTCGGCTTCGGCGCGCAGCTTCTCGCCGCACTGGTGCCGCACCTGCACGGGCGATTCGAAGCCGGCCAGCGCCTGCGGCACGCCCGTGTTGAGCGCACGCGCGCCCTGGCTGCCGCCGAGCACCAGCAGCCGCAGCGGCCCGTTTCCGCGCGCGGCGAAGCGTTGTGCCGGCGGTGGCAGCGCCGCGATCTCCGCGCGAACCGGGTTGCCGGCCAGTTCCTCGCGCGCATTGCCGAAGGTCTGCGGGAAGCCGGTGAGCACGCGCCGCGCGAACCGCGACAGCACGCGATTGGTCATGCCCGGCGCGCGATTCTGTTCATGCACGACGAGCGGCACGCCATGCAGCCTGGCCGCGATGCCGCCCGGCCCCGCCGCGTAGCCGCCGAAGCTGACGACCGCGCGGGGACGGCGCCGCGCGAGCACGCGCGAGGCCGCGCGCACCGCCGACAACACGCGGATGGGCGCGCCGAGCAGCGTCGCGAGGCCCTTGCCGCGCAGGCCCTTCACCGCGATCGCGTCGAGCGCGATGCCATGCTGCGGGACGAGCCGCGTTTCCATGGCGCCTTCCGCGCCCAGCCACGCCACCGGCACGCCGCGCGCCTGCAGTTCCGCGGCGACGGACAGGCCCGGGAAGATGTGGCCGCCGGTGCCGCCCGCGAGGATCAGCACGGGGCCGTCGCCATCGCGATACGCGGTGTTGCGGGGCACGGTGTTGCGGGGCACGTTCACGGGCGCCTCCGCAGGGCGTGGGCCACGGCAGGCACCGCGACGGGCGCGCCGAGCACCGGTTCGATGCGCGCGCGACCGCGACCGCGATCGGCCGAGGTAGCCGACGGGGACGGATCCACGCGCGACGGCGCGACCGAAACCGGCGCATCCATCGGCATCGCGCCAGGCGCCTGCATCGGGGTCGCATCCGCGCGCCGCAGCGCGACCTGGCGCCGCGCACGATCGAGTTCGTAGCTCACCCGCAACAGCAGGCCGAGCGCCGCGCAAGTCATCAGCACGCTCGAACCGCCTGAGGAAATCATCGGCAGCGTCAGGCCCTTGGTCGGCAGCAGGCCCAGGTTCACGCCGATCGAAACGAAACTCTGCAGCGACATCCACAGCGCGACCCCGAAGGCGATGTAGCCGGCGAAATGCCGGCGCATTTCGACGCACTGCAGCCCGATCCAGAACGCGCGCCCCGCGAGCAGCGCGTAGGCGGACACGACCGCGCACACGCCGACGAAACCGAGTTCCTCGGCGATCACCGCCATGATGAAGTCGGTGTGCGCCTCGGGCAGGTACGAGAGCTTCTGCACCGAAGCCCCGAGGCCCACGCCGAACCAGTCGCCGCGGCCGACGGCCATCAGCGCATTGGTGAGCTGGTACCCACTGTTGAACGGATCCGCCCACGGGTCCATGAAGGTCGTCAGGCGGCGATAGCGATACGGCTCGGCGATCGCGATGACCGCCAGCACCGGCAGCCCGACCAGCACCGGGCCGAACATGCGCGGCATGTTCACGCCGCCGAGCACGAGCATGCCCGCGGTGATCGCCAGCAGCAGCGAGGACGAACCGAAGTCCGGCTGCATCAGCAGCAAACCGACCAGCACGGTGGCGACGCCCAGCGGCTTGAGCATCGCCGACCAGGTGGCGGTGACGTCCTCGCTGTAGCGCTTGAGGTAGCTCGCGAGCCAGACGATGTAGAGCACCTTCACTGCTTCCACCGCCTGGAAGTTGGACAGGCCCATGTAGATCCAGCGCCGCGCGCCGTTGACGCTGCGGCCGATGCCCGGCACGAACACCAGCAGCAGCAGCACGAAGCACGCCAGCAGCAGCCATTGGCTGCGCTGCTCGATCCACTTGAGTTCGGTGCGCATCGCCCACGCGGCCAGCACGAAGCCGCCGGCGAGGAACATCAAATGCTTCTCGAGGAAGTAGAACGGGCCGACGCCGAGCCCTTCGCCGATCGCGATCGAGCTCGACGCGACCATCACCACGCCGAAGCAGGCCAGCGCCAGCGACACGCCCAGCAGCCACGGGTCGAAGCGGCCGCCGATGGCGTCCGCCCGCGTGGCCTGTCGGCTGTTGGCGAGGGTGCCGCTGGCGCGTGTTTCGCCCATCAGCGCACCTTCAACGTGGCGAGGCCGACGAGCACGAGCACGACCGAGATGATCCAGAAGCGCACGATCACCCGCGGCTCCGGCCAGCCCTTCAGCTCGAAATGATGGTGGATCGGCGCCATGCGGAACACGCGCTTGCCCGTGAGCTTGAACGACGCGACCTGGATCATCACCGACAGCGTCTCGATCACGAACACGCCGCCCATCACCACCAGCACCAGTTCCTGGCGCACGATCACCGCGATCGTGCCAAGCACCGCGCCGAGCGCGAGCGCGCCGATGTCGCCCATGAACACCATCGCCGGATAGGTGTTGAACCACAGGAACCCGAGCCCCGCGCCCGCGATCGCCGCGCAGATGATCACCAGTTCGCCGGCGCCGGGAATGCGCGGGATCTGCAGGTAGCCGGCGAACTGCGCGTGGCCGGACGCGTAGGCGAACACGCCCAGCGCGCAGGCGACGAGCACCGCCGGCATGATCGCCAGCCCGTCGAGGCCGTCGGTCAGGTTCACCGCATTCGAGAAACCGACCACCCAGAGATAGGCGATGAACACGAAGCCGGCGCCGGCCAGCGGCAGCGCCACCGACTTGAAGAACGGGATGTAGAAGGTGGTCGCCGCCGGGATATCGGCGCTCCAGAACAGGTACAGGCCCACCGCGAGCCCGAGCACCGACTGCATCAGGTACTTCCAGCGCGATTTCAGCCCGTTCGGGTCGCGGCGCACGATCTTGATCCAGTCGTCGTACCAGCCGATCGCGCCGAAGGCGAGCATCACCACCAGCACCAGCCACACGTAGCGGTTGCGCAGGTCGCCCCACAGCAGCACCGACAACAGCACCGTCACCAGGATCAGCGAACCCCCCATGGTCGGCGTGCCGGCCTTGGTGAAATGCGTCTGCGGGCCGTCCTGGCGGATCGGCTGGCCGCCCTTGAACTGGGCCAGCCGGCGGATCGCCGCCGGGCCGAGCCATAGCGACAGCCCCAGCGCGGTCAGTGCCGCGAGGATGCCGCGGAAGGTGATGTAGTTGAACAACCGGAACAGATCA
>DATJDY010000149.1:0-22913 GCA_035497155.1 Luteimonas sp. | reverse complement strand
GGCCGGATCATTTGCGGGATCGACGCCGACGCGCGCGAGCGCGGCCTGCAGCTGCTCGTCTCGGGCCACCATCGGTCCGCCGCGTTGAAGGGCGGGCGCCGTCCCGAGACGAAGGCGATGTTGCGGTAACCGCAATCGGCCAGGTGCTCCATCATGTCGAGCGCGCCGGCGTGGTTGTCCACCGCCAGCGTGGCGACGCCCTCGGCCGCCGGGGCGCTGTCGAGCAGCAGCACCGGCAACGATGCCGGCAGGCGCGCGGCGGCGACATCAAGGCCGGCATACGGCGAAATCGCGAGCAGGCCATCCACGCGGCCGCGCATCACCCGCAGCGCGGCGGCTTGGCTTTCGGCGGAGCGATGGTGGCCCGAGACGAGCAGCTGCAGGCCGCGCTCGCGCGCGGCGGCGTCGATCCCGCACATGAGCCGGGCGAAGAACTCGCAGGGCAGGTCCGGCAGGACCACGCCGATGGTGTGGGTGCGCCCGCGGCTGAGCGAGCGGGCCGCATGGTGCGGGCTGTAGTCGAGCGAGTTGGCGATCTCCAGCACCCGCTGGCGGACCGCCTCGGCGACGTTCTCGTGGCCGTTGAGTGCCCGCGACACCGTGGCCACGGACACGTTCGCCAAGCGTGCGACATCCCTGATCGTCGGGCTGGCTGCGCCCATCCTTGGATCTCCGTTCCGGGGAAACAAGCCGCTCAAGTTAAACGGAAGATGACCGACCTGCAAAGCAAACGGTTACAGCGACAGGCGGCAGGAAACGGTGGCCGAACCGAAATCCCTTTTGCGTTGCGGGCTTGCCCGGGAATGGGAGGGAAACCGGATGCTGCACTGCAACATGGACTCGCGCAAATCCCGCGGAACCAGCGTCAGGGCAGCACGGGCCTGAATGGGCGGACGTCCACGCGATGGTAAACGCCCGCGTCGACATAGGGATCGGCATCGGCCCAGGCGCGTGCCTCATCGAGCGACTCGAACTCGGCGATCACGATGCTGCCGGTGAAACCGGCCGGACCCGGGTCCTCGGCATCGATCGCCGGGCATGGCCCGGCAAGCAGCAGCTTCCCCGCATCGCGGAGGGCGCGCAGCCGGTCCAGGTGCGCGGACCGCGCCGCCGTCCTGGCGGCGAGGACGTCCGCGCCGTCGTGCCCCTCGATCGCATACCACATGCCTTGCGTGCTCCCGATCCGGTGATGTCGTCCCGCGTGGAGGCGTGATTGTAGGGGCGCGGCGGTAGCGGCCGCTGGACAGCCCCCGGGGCAGCCCGTAACCTGTCATCCATAGTCAGGGGCAGGACCGGTGGCGAGGCCACCAGGGTGCACGCCACCAAGGCGCGTGGCGCGGCAGGGATGCGCGCCATCGCCGATCCGCCCTTCCGCCGACGACCGCCTTCACGTCCGCCGCGCCCATCCGCGCGGCGCCAGACCCATGGCGCGCCCGCCCGGCTTTCATGCACTGGTCCACCGGTCGATGACCCATCGATGACATCCGATAGCCTCAGCGGCACGGTCGCGGAAGCGCCCGTCGCCCAGAACGGAAACACCCGCCCCCAGCAGCAGGAAATGCCGCTGGCGATGGTGCTTGGCCAGCCGGTGCTGCAGATCCCCCAGGACCTGTACATCCCGCCGGATGCGCTCGAGATCATCCTCGACGCCTTCGAAGGGCCGCTCGACCTGCTGCTGTACCTGATCCGCCGGCAGAACCTCGACATCCTCGACATCCCGGTCGCGGAGATCACGCGCCAGTACGTCGACTACATCCAGGCCATGCACCAGATGCGCTTCGAGCTGGCCGCCGAGTACCTGGTGATGGCCGCGATCCTGGCCGAGATCAAGTCACGCATGCTGCTGCCGCGCTCCGAGCTCGCGCTGGACGAGGAAGGCGACCCGCGGGCCGAACTGGTCCGCCGGCTGCAGGAGTACGAACGCTTCAAGCAGGCCGCCGAGGACCTCGACGCCCTGCCCCGCCAGGATCGCGACACCACGCCGGCGTCGGCGTTCGTGCCGGATCGCGCCGCGGTGCGCCTGCCGCCGCCGGTGGACCTGCGCGAGATGCTGCTGGCGCTGCACGACGTGTTCAAGCGCGCCGAGCTGTATACCCAGCATGCGATCAAGCGCGATGCGCTCAGCGTCCGCCAGCGCATGGGCGAACTGCTGGAGCGGCTGCAGGACGGCGCGTTCCACCGTTTCGAATCGCTGTTCGAGGTCACCGAAGGCCGGCTCGGCGTGGTGGTGACCTTCCTCGGCATCCTGGAGCTCGCCAAGGAGCGCCTGCTCGACGTCGTGCAGGAAGCGCCACTGGCGGCGATCTACGTGAAGTCGCTGGCCTCGGGCGACGGCGGCGCGCCGCTGGACCTGACCAGCGAATTCGACGACACCGACCCGGCCAACGATGCCTCCGTCAATGAGTGAGCCACGCAGCGAAGCCATGGACCAGACCCTGATCACCCGCATCGTCGAGGCGGCCCTGCTCGCCGCCAACCAGCCGCTCACGGTCGTGCAGCTCAGGGGCCTGTTCCCGCTGGACGAACCCGCGCCCGAGGGCGGCGTCGAGCAGGCACTGTCGGTGCTGGCCGATGCCTGCGCTGGGCGCGGCGTCGAGCTGGTCGAACTCGCGTCGGGCTGGCGCTACCAGGTCAAGGCCGAGGTCCACCCGTGGGTCGCGCGCCTGTGGGCCGAACGCCAGACGAAATACACGCGCGCCACGCTCGAGACGCTCGCGCTGATCGCGTACCGCCAGCCGATCACCCGCGGCGAGATCGAGCAGGTGCGCGGCGTCGCGGTGAACAGCAACATCATCAAGGCGCTCGAGGAACGCGAGTGGATCCGCGTGGTCGGGCACCGCGACGTGCCCGGCAAGCCGGAGCTGCTGGCGACGACCAAGGGCTTCCTCGACTATTTCGGCCTCAAGCGCCTGGAAGACCTGCCGCCGCTGTCGGAGCTGAAGGAGATCGGCGAGCTGGAACCGCAGCTGTCCTTCGAACCCGGCGACGGCGCGGACGGCGCGATGCCGGTCGGCGACATGTCGCTCGACGACACGGCGAACGACGACATGTCGCTCGACGGCGACAACGAAAACACCCCCACCGCCGGCACGGCGGACATCGATGACGACGCCGCGATGGCATCGTCGGAGCAACAGGAACAATGAGCGACAAGAAGCAGGACGACAAGAAACAGGCCGGCGCCCGCCGCCTCACCCTGAAGCGCGGCGGCGAGACCGAGGTCGCGGGCACGGCGCCGCGGCTCGAGGAACGGCTGCACAAGGTGCTGGCGCAGGCCGGGCTCGGCTCGCGCCGCGCGCTGGAGCAGCGCATCGCCGACGGCCTGGTGCGCGTCAACGGCGAAGTCGCCACGGTCGGCATGAGCGTGGCCGGCGGCGACAAGATCGAAATCGACGGCCGCACCTTCGTGGCCAGTGCGCTGACCGAACCGGCACGCGTGCTGATGTACAACAAGCCCGAAGGCGAAGTCACGACGCGGGAGGATCCCGAAGGCCGCCCGACCATCTTCGACGCGCTGCCCGCGCTGAAGGGCGCGCGCTGGATCGCGATCGGCCGCCTCGACATCAACACCACCGGCCTGCTGCTGCTCACCACCGACGGCGAGCTGGCCAACGCGATGATGCATCCCTCGCGCGAGGTCGAGCGCGAATACGTGTGCCGCGTGCGTGCGCCCGAGGGCGAGGACACGGTGTCCGACAAGCTCGTCGACCGCCTGCGCCGCGGCGTCGCGCTCGAGGACGGTCCGGCGAAGTTCGACGAGATCGAACGCATCGGCGGCACCGACTCGCACGACTGGTTCCGCGTGGTCGTGAGCGAGGGCCGCAACCGCGAAGTGCGCCGACTCTGGGAGTCTCAGGGCTGCCAGGTCAGCCGGCTCAAGCGCACGCGCTATGGCAGCATCGAGCTGCCGCAGCCGCTGCTGCGCGGGCATTCGCAGGAGGTCGCTGCGGAGCGCGTCGAGGAACTGCGCAAATCGCTGGGCCTCGAGGACGGCGCGCCGTCGGCGCTGACGCTGCAGCCGGTGATCGGCCAGCGGCGCGCGGCGAAGTCGACCGTGCACGTCGGCGGGCAGCATCGCTCGCAGGGGTACGTGGGCGGCCACAACACCGCGGACGAGGGCCGCGAACTGCGGCGCTTCGACCACGTGCGCGAGGACCGTCGCGGCCGCGGTGGAAAGAAGCCGCACGGCGGCCTGACCGTCAGTGGCGAGGCCGCCGCCAAGCAGGCGAACAAGGCGTTCAAGCCGAAGGGTCCGCGCCAGCCGGGCCAGCGCATGGGTCGCGACAAGGGGCCCGGCCAGGAGAATCCAGCCGCGTTTCGTACCTGGTACGTGCCGGATGGCGTGGAAACCGGCCCCGCCGGCCACCGCAACCCGGATGGCGCGCGGGGTCCGCGGCGCGGTCCCGGCCGCAACGGCCCTCCGGCCGGCGGTCGGCCGCAGCGCGGTCCGGGCGGCGGCGGCGGCGCGCGCGGCAACGCGCAGCCGGGTGGCGGGCGTTCCGCGCATCCGTACGGCCATCCGGGCAATGCGCCGGTGTTCCCGTCCGACCACGCGACGCCGGGCTTCAATCCCTATGGCGAGCGTCCGCGTACCGGCCGTCCCGGCGGCCATCCGGGCGACAGCCGTCCCGGCGGCAACCGGCCTGGCGGCAATCGCGCCGGTGGACCGGGCGGCAACCGCCCCGGTGGCGGCCGCCCCGGCGGAAATGGTCCAGGCGGCAACGGCCCGGGCGGGAATCGCCCCGGCGGCCCGCGCCCGGCCGGTGGCGGGCGGGGCCGTCCCGGCGGCGGCAACCGTGGCCCCCAGGGTCGCTGATCGCCGCTGATCACGCGCCGTGATGCATCGCGCGGGCACACTGCCCGCGCATGCCGGCACTCAACGTCCTTACGCTGAACGCCCACATGGGCTTCAGCCTCTCGCGCCGCTGCTTCGTGCTGCCGGCGCTGCGCGAGGCGATCCGCTCCGTGTCCGCCGACCTCGTCTTCCTGCAGGAAGTCCTCGGCGCGCATGCGCACCATGCGCGCCGCCATGCCGACTGGCCCGGCGAACCGCAGTACGAATTCCTCGCCGACACGACCTGGCCCCAGCATGCCTACGGGCGCAACGCTGCCTATCCGCACGGGCACCACGGAAACGCCCTGCTCTCGAAATTCCCGATCCTGCGCCAGCACAACCATGACGTGTCGGTGCGCGGCCATGAGGGACGCGGGCTGCTCCACTGCGTGATCGAGGTGCCGGCGGGCGGCGGCGAACTGCACGCCGTCTGCACCCACCTGGGCCTGCGCGGCGAGCACCGGCGGCGGCAGCTGGCGCTGCTGTGCGAAATGCTGCACGACGCGGTGCCCGCCGGCGCACCGCTGGTGGTCGCCGGCGACTTCAACGACTGGCGCGGCCGCGGCCATCCGCTGCTGCGCGGCTGCGGCCTGCGCGAGGCGTTCGTGGACGCGCACGGCCGCTTCGCGCGCTCGTTCCCGTCGCGCTTGCCGGTGCTGCCGCTGGACCGGATCTACGTGCGCGGCGCGACCACGCACGAGCCGCGCGTGCTGGCCGGCCGGCCCTGGTCCCACCTGTCCGACCATGCACCACTGCTCGCCCGGATCGCGTGGTGAGCAGCACCCGCCGCGCAGGCTTGATGCGCGCCATCTCGGCGCTGTGCGCGCTCGCCGTCGCAGTACTGGTGGTGCGCTACGCGCGCAAGGTGGACTGGCACGCGGTCGCCGCCGCGCTTGCGGCCCTGCCGCCCGCGACGCTCGCCCTGGTCGCCGCGCTCACGGCCGCCAGCTACCTCCTGTACGGCGGATACGACCTGGCGGCGCGCCACTACGCCGGCCATCACTTGCCGGCGCGCCGGGTCATGGCGATCTCGCTCGCCAGCTACGCGTTCTCCATGAACCTCGGTGCGGTCGTCGGCGGTGCCGGCCTGCGCTATCGCATGTACTCGCGTTCCGGCCTCGGAACCGCGACGATCGCGCGCATCGTCGCGTTCGCGGTCGCGACCAACTGGGTGGGTTACGTCGCGCTCGCCGGAGCACTCTTCGCAGGCGGCACGATCGTGCTGCCTCCGGAGTGGGGGCTTCCTCCCTTCGTGGTCCGGATCGCCGGCGTTGCGATGCTGCTCGCGATGGCGGGCTACCTGTCCGCATGCGCCGCGTGGCACGGCCGCCTGTTCCACGTGCGCGGCCACCACTTCCGCTGGCCGTCGCCGCGACTGGCCCTGTTGCAGGCGGTGCTGGCGACGCTCGACTGGGCGCTCATGGGCACGCTGTTGTGGGTGCTGCTCGGGCCGGACTACGCCTGGGGACTCGTCACCGCCACGTTGCTGCTGTCCGCGGTGGCGACAGCGGTGACGCATGTGCCCGCGGGCCTCGGCGTCGCGGAGGTGGTGTTCGTTGCCGTCCTCGCCGGCGGCTTCCCGGATCCGCGCATCCTCGCCGCGCTGCTGGCCTGGCGCGCGGCGTACTACCTGGTTCCGCTGGCGGCGGCCGTCGCCTTCTACGCCCACGTCGAGGCGCGGGCGAGCGTCAGTCGAGGTTGAAGCGGTCGGCGTCGAGCATCGCCGGGAAGCGCGCGCGGTGCTCCGCAAGCCGGTCCGCGCGCAGCGTCGCCGTGGCGACCACTTCCGCATCCGCGCATTCGCTCAGCGGTTCGCCCAGGAAATCGATCGCGGCGCTTTCGCCGTCGTAGCGATGGCCGTTGCCGTCGGTGCCGACGCGATTGAGCCCGGCGACGTAGCACAGGTTCTCGATGGCGCGCGCGCGCAGCAGCGTCCGCCACGCATAGGCCCGCGGCGACGGCCAGTTGGCGACGTACAGCAGCAGGTCGTAGTCGAGCGCACCCGGGCGCTCGACGTCGTAGCGGTTGCGCGAGAACACCGGGAAGCGCAGGTCGTAGCAGACCAGCGGGCAGATCCGCCAGCCGCGCCAGTCCAGTACCAGGCGCGGGCCGCCGGCCGCATAACGCTCGTGCTCGCCGGCGTAGCGGAACAGGTGGCGCTTGTCGTAGTGGTGCAGCGTGCCGTCGGGCGTGGCGAACAGCAGGCGGTTGAACACGCCGTCACGCCCTTGGCCATCACCCGCGCGCAACTGCACGCTGCCGCACACCGCTGCACCGAGCGCTCGCGCCTGCTCGAGGATCCAGGCGACGGTCGGCCCGTCCATCGTCTCGGCCTGGTCGATCGCGTCGTTGCTGAAGCCACTGGTGAAGGTTTCCGGCAACAGGACGAGATCGGTCTTGCCGTGCAGCGGCGCCATGAGATGCGCGTAGTAGCCGCGGTTCGCGGCGGGATCGTGCCAGCGGGTTTCGCCCTGGACCAGGCTGATGCGCAGGTCGGCCAGGGGCGCGCCGGAACTGGTGCCGGGCATCGCCATGCCTACAGCGCCTGCAGCCGCGCGATGGCGGCATCGAGCGTGGCCTCGCTCTTGGCGAAGCACAGCCGCGCCAGGCGCTGCCCCGGCGGCGGATCGCGGTAGAACGGCGACAGCGGGATCGTCGCCACGCCGTGTTCCACCGTCAGCCAGCGGCAGAAGGCCAGGTCGTCGAGGTCGCTCGCCGCCGAATAGTCGACGAGCTGGAAATAGCCGCCGGCCACCGGCAGCGGCCGCAGCTTCGTGCCGAGCAGCTGCGCGCGGAACCGGTCGCGCTTTTCTTCATAGAACGCACCGAGCGCCTCGTAATGCCCGGGATCATCCCTGATCATTTCCGCGAACGCGTGCTGCGCCGGGGTGAAGGTGCAGAAGGTGTTGTACTGGTGGACCTTGCGGAACTCGGCCGACAGCGCCGGCGGCGCGATGCAGTAGCCGACTTTCCAGCCGGTGCAGTGGTAGGTCTTGCCGAAACTCGAAATCACCACCGAGCGCCCGCGCAGCCGCGCGTCGCGCAGTACCGATTCATGGCGCGCGCCATCGAACACGATGTGCTCGTAGACCTCGTCGGAGAGCAGCACGATGTCGTTGCCCTCGAGCAGCGAGGCGATCGCATCGAGGTCGGCGGCGTCGAACATCGCGCCGGACGGATTGTGCGGGCTGTTGACCATCAGCATGCGCGTGCGCGGGGTGATCGCCGCGCGCACCGCCGCCCAGTCGGGGCGGAAGGTTCCGGGATCGAGCGGCACATGCACCGCGGTGGCGCCTGCGAGGTCGATCGCCGGCTCGTAGCAGTCGTAGCAGGGGTCGAGGACGATCACTTCCTCGCCGGCGCGCACCAGCGCGTGGACGGCGTCGAAGATCGCCTCGGACGCGCCCGAGGTCACCGTGACCTCGACATCCATGTCGGGACGCCAGCCGTAGCAGCGTTCGGTCTTGTCGGCGATCGCCTGCCGCAGCGGGGCGATGCCGGCCATCGGCGAGTACTGGTTGTGGCCGGCGCGCATCGCAGCATCGAGTCCGGCCAACAGACGGTCCGGTACGGGGAAATCCGGGAAGCCCTGGCCAAGGTTCACTGCGCCGTGCTCGGCGGCCAGCTGCGACATCACGGTGAAAATGGTCGTTCCGACCCTGGGAAGCTTGCTTGGGGGCATTCCGGCATCCGGCGCGGGTTACAATCCACGCTTTGTAGCATGCCCCCCAGCCGTTTTCCGTGACCAGTCCAGTAGTGACCAACAGCGTTCCCGCGAACCCACGCATCGCATCCCTGCTCCAGGCCTACCACGCAGCCGACTACCGTTGGGAGCTCAACGGGCAATGGCATCCCGTGTCGATCGGCGCGATCGCTTCCTCGCTGGAGCGGGCGTTTCCGCAGGCCTCGAGCTTCGGCCTGCTGTCGGCCTGGAACCCGTACTCCGTCGAGCGCCCCGAGAGCGTCAACCGGGCGGAGGACGCGCGACTGCAACGACACCTGGAAGGCAGCGGCCTGGTGTTCCGCGCCGCGTTCTCCGCGGCACGCAACCGCAGCTGGCGCGAGCCGAGCTGGATCGTGATGGACATGCCGGAACCGGCGTTCGACGCGCTGGCCCGCGACCACGGACAGCTGGCGACCGTGCACGCGCGCCGCGGCGAGCCGGTGCGGCTGCGCATGTACCAGGGCGCGGCGCCCGACGGCTGCCCGGACCTGGCCTGCGTCGACTGGGTAGACTGAGCGCGACGGCGGCAGCGATGCCGCTTCCCGGGAACCGCGCGAACCGCCGATGAACGAGCCCCTGCCGGTGCCCGCCCTCCTGTCCGCGCGCGGACTTGCCTTCGCGCGCAACGAGCAGCCGGTCTTCGGCCCGCTGGATTTCGATGTGGACGTGGGCGAAGCCCTGCTCGTGCAGGGCGACAACGGCGCCGGCAAGACCACGCTGCTGCGCGTGCTGGCGGGCCTGCTGCAGGCCGACGCTGGCCGCATCGACATCGAAGGGCAAGCTGCCGGACCGGCGCTGCGCGCACGCGCGATCGCGTTCCTCGGCCACCTGCCCGCGCTCAAGGCCGACCTCACCGCGCTGGAAAACCTGCGCTTCCTGTGCGGCCTGCACGGCCGCCGCCGCGGCCAGTTGCCCGCTGCCGCGATGGCGATCGTCGGGTTGGCCGGCTACGAGGACGCGCCCGCTCGCCAGCTGTCCGCAGGGCAGCGCAAGCGCCTGGCGCTGGCGCGGATGTGGCTGTCGCCGGCGCCGCTGTGGCTGCTCGACGAACCCTACGCGAACCTCGACCTGGAAGGCCTCGAACTCGTCAACCGCATGGTCCAGGCGCACCTGCGCTCCGGCGGGGCCGCGGTGCTGACCACGCATGGCGCCTATGCCGCGCCGCCGGTGCGCACGCGCCTGCTGCAGCTGGAGCGCGCCGCATGATGCTCGCCGCCGCCCGCGCGCTGGTCGTGCGCGACCTCACCCTGCTCTGGCGCCGCCGCGGCGATGCATTGCAGCCGGCGCTGTTCGCGCTGCTGGTCGTGGTGCTGTTCGCGCTCGCGCTCGGCGCCGAGCCGGCCGCGCTGGCGCGCGCAGCACCGGCGGTGGTGTGGCTGTCGGTGCTGCTCGCCGGCCTGCTCGCGCTGGACACACTGTTCCGCGGCGACGCCGAGGACGGCTCGCTCGACCAGTGGCTGCTGGCACCCGTACCCCTCGCCTGGCTGGTGTTCGTGCGCACGGCGATGCACTGGGCCACGACCGCGTTGCCGCTGCTGCTGGCCACGCCGCTGCTGGCGGAAATGATGCGGCTGCCCGCGCGGGAATTGCCGGTGCTGATGCTGTCGCTCGCGCTGGGCACGCCGGTGCTGAGCCTGCTCGGCGCCGTGGTCGCCGCGCTCACCGTCGGCATGCGCCGGGCCGGCATCCTGGTGGCGTTGCTGGCGCTGCCGCTGTATGTGCCGGTGCTGGTGTTCGGCGCCGGCAGCGTCGCCGCGGCGGCGCAAGGCCTGGACCCGACCGGCGCGTTGCTGCTGCTTGGCGCCGGGCTGGCCGTGGCGCTGCCGCTGGCGCCGCTGGCGGCCGCCGCCGCGATCCGTATTTCGCAATCCTGAGCCGCCGTTCCGCTTGATCCTGGTCGGGCCGTGCCGCGGGCCCGCATGCGACAATACGCGCCATGCATCCGGTCGTCCGCTGGTTCCACCAACTCGGTTCGCCCCCGTATTTCGACCGCTTCGCGGCGCGCTGGTCGCCGTGGGCTTATGCGATTGGCCTGGCCTGCATGGCCTGGGGCGTGTACGGCGCGCTGTTCGGCGTCCCCGCCGACTACCAGCAGGGCGACAGCTTCCGCATCCTTTACGTCCACGTGCCCAGTGCGTGGATGAGCATGGCGGTGTTCGCGTTGATGGCCTTCTACGCGGCGATCGCGCTCATCTGGCGGATCAAGCTGTGCGAGGTGCTGGCGATGGCCTGCGCGCCCGCCGGCGCGCTGTTCACCGCGATCACGCTGGCCACCGGCTCGATCTGGGGCAAGCCGATGTGGGGCACCTGGTGGGATTGGGACCCGCGCCTGACAACCGAATTGCTCCTTCTCTTCCTCTACCTCGGCGTGATCGGCCTCTACAACGCCATCGACGACCGCCGCGCCGCCGCGCGCGCCGCCGGCCTGCTCGCGATCGTGGGCGTGGCGCTGCTGCCGGTGATCCACTGGTCCGTGACCTGGTGGAATTCGCTGCACCAGGGCCAGACGATCTCGTTGTTCGGCAAGTCGAAGATGGACCCGAGCATGCTGTGGCCGTTGTGGTGGATGATCATCGGCACCCACGCGTGGTTCGTCGGTTCCCTGCTGGCGCGCGCCCGCGCCGACAACCTGCGCCGCGAGGCGGGCAAGGACTGGGTGGCGCGCATGGCCGGAACACACAAGCCGGAGGCCGCGGCGTGAGCTACCAGTCCTACGTCATCGCCGCTTACGCGGTCTTCGTGGCCTTGCTGGCCTGGGACTTCATCGCGCCGCGCCTGCTGGTGTCGCGCCAGTTGCGCGCCGCCCGCCTGCTCGCTGCACGCCGCCGCGCACCGGTCGACCGCCACGCGCCGCTGACACGGGAATGATCCGAATGCATCCGCTCCGCAAGCGCCGCCTGCTGCTCGTCCTCGCACTCGTCGCCGCGGCCGCGGTCGCGACCGCCCTGGTCGCGCTCGCCCTGCAGCGCAACGTCGCCTACCTTTACACGCCTTCGGAAGTGCTCCGCGGCGAAGCCGGCGGCCACGCCCGCTTCCGCCTCGGCGGCATGGTCGCCGCCGGTTCGTTCCAGCGCGCCAGCGGCTCGATGGAAGCGCATTTCGACGTCGACGACGGCGACGCGCGCCTGCCCGTCGTCTACACCGGGATCCTGCCCGACCTGTTCCGCGAGAAGCAGGCGGTGGTCGCCACCGGCCACATGCAGGGCAAGGTGTTCGTGGCCGAGCAGGTGCTCGCCAAGCACGACGAGACCTACATGCCGAAGGAAGTCGCCGACAAGATGGGCGCCGCGCACCGCAAGCACGACGTGCCGCCCTCGGCGGACGTGCCGGCCGCGGCGGAAGGCCCGTAACCGTGCTGCCCGAACTCGGCCAGCTGGCCCTGGTGCTGGCGCTGCTGGTCGCGGCGCTGCAAGCGCTGCTGCCGCTGGTGGGCGCGCATCGCGGCCTGGCATCGTGGATGGCGGTGGCGCGGCCCGCCGCTTACGCGCAGTTGCTGCTGGTCGTCGCGGCGTTCGCGATCCTCACCCACGCCTTCGTGACCCAGGATTTCTCGCTGCGCTACGTCGCGCAGAATTCGAACTCCCTGCTGCCCTGGTTCTATCGCTATACCGCGGTGTGGGGCGCGCACGAAGGCTCGCTGCTGCTGTGGGCGCTGATCCTGGCGCTGTGGACGGGCGCGGTCGCGCGCTTCTCGCGGCGCCTGCCCGACGAAGTCGTGGCGCGCGTGCTCGGGGTGATGGGCCTCATCGCCGTCGGGTTCCTCGCGTTCCTGATCTTCACCAGCGACCCGTTCGAACGCCTGCTGCCGGCCGCCGCCGAAGGCCGCGACCTCAACCCGCTGCTGCAGGACCCGGGGATGATCGTGCATCCGCCGATGCTGTACCTGGGCTACGTCGGCTTCAGCGTGCCGTTCGCGTTCGCGATCGCGGCGCTGCTCGGCGGCAAGCTCGATGCGCGCTGGCTGCGCTGGACGCGACCGTGGACCAACGTCGCCTGGGCGCTGCTGACCTGCGGGATCGCGCTCGGCTCGTGGTGGGCGTACTACGAACTCGGCTGGGGCGGCTGGTGGTTCTGGGATCCCGTCGAGAACGCGAGCTTCATGCCGTGGCTCGCCGGCACCGCGCTGCTGCATTCGCAGGCCGTGACCGAGAAGCGCGGCAGCTTCGGCGGCTGGACGCTGCTGCTGGCCATCGCCGCGTTCTCGCTGTCGCTGCTCGGCACCTTCCTGGTGCGCTCGGGCGTGCTGACCAGCGTGCATGCCTTCGCGGCGGATCCGACGCGCGGCCTGTTCGTGCTGATCTTCCTCGCGATCGTGATCGGCGGGTCGCTGGTGCTGTATGCGCTGCGCGCGCCGGGTGCCGACGAGGTATCGAACGAAGGTACCAGCGAATCGCGCCACGCGTTCGCGCCGGCATCGCGCGAGACGCTGCTGCTGGTGAACAACCTGCTGCTGGCCTGTGCCTGCGCGATGGTGCTGCTCGGCACGTTGTATCCGCTGCTCGCCGACGCGCTGGAACTGGGCAAGATCTCGGTGGGACCGCCCTACTTCGCGTTCCTGTTCACGCTGCTGGTGGCGCCGCTCGTCCTGCTGCTGCCGTTCGGCCCGCTGACGCGCTGGCAGCGCGAGCAGCCGTCGCGCCCGTTCGCGCTGCTGGTGCCGTGGCTCGGCATCGCGCTGGGCGCCGGCATCGCCGCGTTCTTCCTCGCGCCACAGGGCAAGTGGAAGGTCGCTGCCGGCGTCGCCGGCGCGCTGTGGGTGGGCTTCGGCACGCTGCGCTTCGCCTGGCAGCGCCTGCGCGCGCCGGGTGGACGCATGACCCCGGAAATGCTCGGCATGAGCTTCGCGCACATCGGCGTCGCCGTGTTCCTCGTCGGCGCGCTGCTGGTCGAAGGCCTGAGCCGCCAGCATGAACTCGCGCTGGCGCCGGGCCAGCAGGTCGAACTCGGCGGCTACGCATTCCGTTTCGACGGCGTCGAACGCCATCCCGGGCCGAACTACATCGCCGACACCGGCACCGTCACCGTGTTCCGCGGCGGCCGCGAGCTCGAGACGCTGCATCCTGAGAAGCGTAGTTACGCCAGCGGCGGCCAGGTCATGACCGAAGCCGCGATCGACGCCGGCGTCGTGCGCGACCTGTACGTCGCGCTGGGCGAGCCGCTCGGCAACGGCAGCTGGGCGGTACGCGTGCACGTCAAGCCCTTCGTGCGCTGGATCTGGTTCGGCGCCGTGCTGATGGCCATCGGCGGCCTCGTCACCGCCACCGATCGCCGTTTCCGCCGCCGCGAGGAAGCCGCACGATGAACGCGTCGCGCAACCTCGGCCGCTGGCTGCCGCTCGTCGCCTTCGCTGCGCTCGCAGTGCTGCTTGGCGCCGGCGTGTGGCTGAGCCGCAAGTCCGACCGCGACGTGCTGCCCTCGCCGCTCATCGGCAAGCCTGCACCCGCGTTCTCGCTGCCCGTGCTGCACGAGCCGGGCCGCATGCTCACGCTCGGCGACCTGAAGGGCCAGCCGTTCGTGCTCAACGTCTGGGGCAGCTGGTGCGTGTCCTGCCGCGTCGAGCATCCAGTGCTGACCCGCTTCGCCGAAACCCGGCGCGTGCGCGTGGTCGGCTACAACTGGAAGGACGAGCCCGCCGACGCACTGGCGTGGCTGCAGCGGTTCGGCAATCCGTTCTGGGTAGTCGTGACCGACTACGAAGGCCGCTACGCGATCGACTGGGGCATCTACGGCGCGCCAGAGACCTACCTCGTCGACGCGGCCGGCATCATCCGCTGGAAGCACGTCGGCCCGCTCGACGACGCGACGGTGGACGACGAGCTGCTGCCGGCGCTGCAACGCGTCGAAGCGGAGGCGCGGCGATGAACCACGCGCGGGCGCACCTGCCACGTTGGCCGCTGTTCCATCGTGCCGCGCGCGGGGCGGCCACCGTCTTCCTCGCGACGACGCTGCTGGTCGGCGCACCGCTGCTCGCGCTCTCGCCGCCGGCGTCCGCGCAGGCGTCGGATCCCTCGCCGCTGCGCTTCCGCGACGATGCCGAGGAAGCCCGTTTCCGCGCGCTCGTGTCGCAGCTGCGCTGCGTGATGTGCCAGAACCAGTCGTTGGCCGATTCGAACGCGCAGATCGCGCACGACCTGCGCCGCGAAGTCCTCGACCTGATGCGCGAAGGCCGCGACGACGCCGCCATCAAGCGCTTCCTCGTGGCGCGCTACGGCGAATTCGTGCTGTACCAGCCGCGGGTGGAATCGAAGACGTGGCTGTTGTGGTTCGGGCCCGCGCTGTTGCTGGTCGCGGGCGGTTTCGTGGTCGCGCGCATCGTGCGGCGCCACGCGGGCGACGGCAGCGTCGACGCCGACGACAGGCAGGAATGGTGATGGCAGGCGAATCCACGGTGTTCGCGGCGATCGCCGCGGTGGCGACCCTTGCGGTGCTCGGCTTCGTGCTGCGCCCCTTGTGGCGCGCTCCGGCCACGCGCGTGGCGACGGCGGGACTGGCCGGCGGGCTCGCTCTCGCCGTGTTCCTGCTGTACCGGCTGGTCGGCACGCCGGCCGCGCTCGATCCCGCCGTGCGCACCGCGCCGGCAACGCTGGACGCCGCGATCGCGCAGCTGGAAGCCCGGCTGCAGGCCGATCCGTCGCAGCTCGAAGGCTGGCGCCTGCTCGGGCAGGCGCAGGCGAGTGCGAAGAATGCCGCGAAGGCCGCCGACGCGTTCGCGCATGCCGCGCAACTCGCCCCCGACAACGCCGACGTCCTGGTCGAAGCCGCCGAATCGCGCGCACTGGCCGCGCCGGAACACCGCATCGACGCGCAGGGCGTCGCGTGGCTCGACCACGCGCTGCAGGTGCAGCCGACGCACCAGCGTGCGCGCTGGTTCAGCGGCATCGCCAAGCGCCAGGCGGGCGACGCCGCCGGCGCGGCGGCCACGTGGGCACCGCTGCTCGCCGAAGTGGACCCCAGTGCCGCCGCCGCATTGCGCGGCCAGGTCGACGCCGCGCGCGCCGATGCGGGCCTGCCGCCGCTGCCTGCGATGGCGCAGGCACCAGCGGCTTCCGGCACCGCGTCGCCCGGACAGGCGCCGGCGCCCGGCGCGCACGCGATCCAGGTGCACGTGGCGCTCGATCCCGAACTCGCCGCCCGCGCCCGATTCGACGGCAGTGCCACCGTGTTCGTGATCGCGCGCGCACCGGACGGCCCGCCAATGCCGATCGCCGTCGAGCGCCACACCGTCTCCGAGCTGCCGTTCACGGCCACGCTCGACGACGCCGACGGGCCGATGCCGACCGTGAGGCTCTCCGGTGCCACCGCCGTCGAACTGGTCGCGCGCATCTCGCGCAGCGGCGACGCCACCGCCCAGGCGGGCGACCTGGAATCGCCGCCGCTGCGCGTGGACTTGCCCGCGAAGGCGCCGGTCGACCTCGTGATCGGCCAGTCGCGCTGAGCACGACAGCCGCCGCGCGCCGCTTACAATTCCGCGCATGACCGAATTCATCCCGCCCGGCACCCGCTACGTCGACCTGCCCTCGCCGTTCCGGATGAAGCGGGGCGGCGAGCTGCACGGCGCACGCATCGCGTACGAGACCTGGGGCTCGCTCGACGCCGCGCGCGGCAACGCGATCCTGATCCTCACTGGCCTGTCGCCCGATGCGCACGCAGCCGCGAGCGCGGACAACCCCGCGACGGGCTGGTGGGAAGCGATGGTCGGCCCGGGCAAGCCCATCGACACCGACCGCTGGTTCGTCGTGTGCGTCAATTCGCTGGGCAGCTGCAAGGGTTCCACCGGACCCGCGTCGATCGATCCCGCGACGGGCGCGCCCTACCATCTGGCGTTCCCGGAGCTGTCGATCGAGGACGGTGCCGATGCCGCCGCGCACGTCGTGCGCGCGCTGGGCCTCGACACGCTGGCCTGCGTGATCGGCAATTCGATGGGCGGCATGGCCGCGCTCGCCTTCCTGCTGCGGCATCCCGGCGTCGCCCGCGCGCACGTCAACATCTCCGGCGCCGCGCACGCCCTGCCGTTCTCGATCGCGATCCGCTCGCTGCAGCGCGAAGCGATCCGCCTCGACCCTGCCTGGAACGACGGCGACTACGACGACGCGCACTATCCGGAATCGGGCATGCGCATGGCGCGCAAGCTCGGCGTGATCACCTATCGCTCGGCGCTGGAATGGGACGGCCGTTTCGGCCGCGTGCGCCTGGATTCCGACCGCCGCGACGACGAAGATCCCTTCGGCCTCGAGTTCGAAGTCGAAAGCTACCTGGAAGGCCACGCGCGCCGCTTCGTGCGCAGCTTCGATCCGAACTGCTACCTGTACCTGAGCCGCTCGATGGACTGGTTCGACCTCGTCGAGTGCTGCGCCACCACGCCGGCGGCCCGCACGCCCGGCAATACCCGCAACGACGACGTGCTGCAGGCCCTGGCGCGGATCCGGGTCGGGAAAGCGCTGGCGATCGGCGTGGCCACCGACATCCTCTTCCCGCTGCAGCAACAGGAGCAGATCGCCGATGGCCTGCGCGCCGGCGGCGCCGACGCGACCTTCCTGCCGCTGGAGTCGCCGCAGGGCCACGACGCCTTCCTGGTGGATTTCGCCCGTTTCGGCCCGGCCGTGCGCGGCTTCCTCGACGGCTTGCAGGGGTAGAATGGGGCCATGAACGACGCCTGTCGCCCGGACATCGCCTTCCCCGGCCACGAGAAGCTGGTCGCGGCCATCGACGCGGCGATCGCCGCCGGCGACCAGCACGCGGTCACCTCGGCCGTCCGCAACGCCCTGTGCCGGCTGATCAGGGACCACGACGTCCAGCTGCCGGACTGCGTCCACGAGCCGATCACCGACCATTACGCCCGCCGCGAGCTGTACCGCAGCCCGACCCACGGCTACAGCGTCGTCGCGATGACCTGGGGACCCGGCCAGGGCACCCCGCTGCACGACCATTCCGGCCTGTGGTGCGTCGAGGGCGTGTGGGACGGCGAGCTCGAGATCGTCCAGTACGAACTGCTCGAGAACGAAGGCGGCCGCTTCCGCTTCCGCGCCGCCGGCGGCATCCATGCCGGCCCCGGCAGCGCCGGCAGCCTGATCCCGCCGCACGAGTACCACACCATCCGCAACGCCAGCGAGGACGCGATCGCGATCTCGCTGCACATCTACAAGGCGGAAATGGCCTGCTGTGCGAAGTTCGTGCCGGAGCGCCCGGGCGCCGCCGACGAGTGGTTCGTCCGCGAGGATGCGGTCCTGGAGACCGACGAGGCCACCTGAGGGCCGCCTCCGCCGCGCGGCCGGACCGGTCGCGCCGCTATAATCCCTGTCCGCGCCGGAATGGCGGAATCGGTAGACGCAGCGGACTCAAAATCCGCCGCCCTTGAAAGCGTGTGGGTTCGAGTCCCACTTCCGGCACCAAAAGTGAAGGCCCAGTCTCCCGGGTTTTGACACCCGGTCGGCTGAGCCTTCGATGCCGAAGCTGTTGAAACCAGCGCTGGAAATCGCGAACTGCGTTCTTGCGAACTGGGTCCTTTGACTTGCCGTCGCGTGCTTCTTTTTCCTCGACGCGTGCAGGTTAGCGCAATGCCCGTTATGCAGGCGTAAAAAGCGCCGACCGTTCGTCGGCAGGCGCCGAGCGTGGATCCATGCTGTTGCGTCGCCGCATCAATCGATGTTCCACGGCCACCAGCCACGCCCGGACATCGCATACCGGTCCGCGGCGCGTTCGAAACGGTTGCTGCCGCGCACGCCGCCGCACGCCAGGTACAGCGGCAGGAACAGCGGCCCGAGCACCATGTACTGCAACACGTGCGCGCGTTCGTGGTCGCCCATCCCGATCGGCGCGTCGGCGGTCTCGCCGGCGACGCGCGCGTAGGTGTAGCAGCGCTCATCGAGATCGTGGCCGGTGTGCAGGATCACGTTGCCGATGGTGAGCGCGCCGCCCGGCCCCCACGGCACGGCATGGAACACCAGCGCGAGGTCGCGCGTGCGCAAGCGTGGATATGCCCCTCGCGACATGGCGGCCGCGCCCAGCAGCAGGCCGATGGCCGTGTTCGGCGCGGCCCACGCCATGCCGAGCGCGCAGAGCGCGCGCCGTGCCCAGGCGCGGGCGCCGCCGTTCATTCCTCCGGCATCAACAGCCACAGGATCAGGTAGACCAGGATGCCGGGGAACGCCGCCGATGCGATCGACAGGACCACGTAGCCGATGCGGGTGAGGTTCGAATCCCAGCCGAAACGGCGGGCGATGCCGCCGATGACGCCGGCGAGCATGCGGTCGCTGCGGGAACGGGTGAGCGGGCGCGATTCGGTGGTCATGTGGTTGCAAGCCTCGAGATGAATGTCAACGCGAGCGCGCGGCGAGCCAGTCGTGGATCGCCTGCGGCACTTCCTTCTGCGCGCGGCCGGACACGTAGATGCCGATGTGGCCGCCACGGAACGACACCTCGGTGTAGTCCTTCGTGCCGGCCAGGCCCTTCAGCGCGCGCGACGCGTCCGGCGGCACCAGGTGGTCCTGCTCGGCATAGATGTTCAGCACCGGCATCTCGACCAGGCCCAGGTGCACTTCGCGCCCGCCGATGTCGATGCCGCCGTTGACGAAACCGTTGCGCTGGTAGAACTGCTTCAGGAACTGGCGGAAGGCTTCGCCCGCCTGGTCGGGCGAGTCGAAGATCCACTTCTCCATGCGCAGGAAGTCCTCCGTCGCCTTGCGGTCGTCGAGGATGTCCACCAGGCCGACGTACTTCTGCAGGTTCAGCCGGAACGGCTTGAGCATCAGGTAGCACCAGTTCATGAGGTCCGCCGGCACGTTGCCGAGCGTATCCACGAACAGGTCCACGTCCATCTCCTGCACCCAGTTGGACAACATGTTGTCCGGGGTATGGAAGTCGACGGGCGTGACCATGGTGATCAGGTTGCGGATCTTCCCGGGATGCAGCGATGCGTAGCACAGCGAGAACGCACCGCCCTGGCAGATGCCGAGCAGGTTGATCGCATCGAGGCCGTGCGCCTTGCGCAGGTAGTCGACCGCGCCGCCGAGGAACCGCTCGATGTAATCCTCGAGGGTGAGGTAGCGGTCGGAACGATCCGGATATCCCCAGTCGATGATGTAGACGTCCTCGCCGCGCGCGAGCAGGCCCTTCACGATCGAGCGGTCGGCTTGCAGGTCGACCATGTAAGGTCGGTTCACCAGCGCGTAGCCGATGAGCAACGGCACCTTCGCGGCGGGCTTGCCGTCGCCGCGGTAGCGGTACAGCACGACCTTGCCGTCGCGCCAGACTTCCTCTCGCGCGGTGGCGCCGTAGTCGTAGTCACCGACGTTGCGCAGCGTCTCGAGCGCGGCGCCAGCCTTCTTCTGGAATGCGAGCGCTTCGGACGCGAGGCTTTCGGGGGTGAAGGCGAACGGGCTGTTCATCGCTTCGTCCTCGCGGCGGGCGCGGGCTTCCTGGGCATCGGCTTTTTCGGCGCAGCCCTGGACCCGGACTTCTTCAACGCGGGGGGAGGCGCGGATGCGCGCTTCGGCGCGGCGGATTTCTTCGCGGCCGCGGCCGGCTTCACGGCAGCGGCCGGCCTCCTGGCGGGTGTCGGCGCGGCCTTCGCGGCGCGCGGGGCTGCGGCCGGCGCGACGTCCGCGCCATCGCGCATGCGCCGCAGCGCGCGCTCCAGTTCGGCGATGCGGCGATGCGCCGCGTCGATCTCGGTGCGCGTCGGCATGCCGACCTGCGCGGCCGCCTGTTCGACTTCGCGCTGCACGCCCTGGCGCACGCGCATCTGCGCGTTCACCAGAGCGCCGTACGCGCTGCGGAATTCGGGCGACAACGCAATCTCCGCATAGGCCTCTTCGGCGGCATCGATCCACAGGTCGAACAGCGCGCGGGCGCTGTCCAGCGCCTTGCCGGGCGCCGAGCGCTGCGTCAGCTTCGCGCCGAACAGCGCGTGCGCGCGCTCCAGCGCGCGCAGCATCAGCAGGTTGAACTCGCCCTCGCGCCGTGCGGATTCGAGCTGCGCCTGCGCGAGCGCCTGCAGCCGCTCCTGGTGTTCGCGGCCGATGCCGAAGGCCGGCAGCCCGAGCAGCGCCCCGCCCTCGCGTCGCGCGGCTTCGAGCCAGGGCGCGACCGCGGCGTTCCAGCCGTCGAGGCCCTGCATGCCCTGCCCGCCCATCGCCTGGAAGGCGCTGGCGAAGGGATTGGGGGACGTCGCGCCGAGCGCGCGCTTCCACTCGCTGGCGAGCGCATCCGGGCTGGCGCCGCCCGCGGCCATGCGCGATGCGACTTCCTGCATCCGGGCGAACATGTCGAAACCGGGATAACTGCCTGGCATGGGGGCCTCCGTGGTGACGACCCCATGCTATCAGCCGCGCGTGGGCGGTTGCTTGCAGCCAGCGGCTGGCGAGCCGCCGCTCACGGCCCGCCGCTCACGGCTTGGGGATGCGCAGCGTCTTGCTGATCATCAGCGAGCCCGACAGCGCGTACACCAGCACCAGCGGATGCAGCAGCCACGGCCCCAGCCGCCATGCCCCGCCCCACAGCTCCGGGCCGAGCCGGCCGCCGAACGCCGCGACGGCAAGCAGGCCGACGATCGCCACGCTGGTCGGGATCGGCGTGCCTTCGAAGAACTTCACCTTGCCCTCGTCGCCCGACAGCGCCTCGGCGGTCACGTTGTAGCGCGCCAGGCGGCTCACGCCACAGCCGACGAAGTACGACAGCACCAGCCAGTCCCAGCCGCCCTGCAGGCCGCAGGCGTAGCCCAGGGCGGCCGGCGCCACGCCGAAGGAGATGACGTCGGCCAGCGAATCGAGTTCGCGCCCCAGCGTCGAGGCGACCTTGCGCCAGCGCGCGATGCGCCCGTCCAGCGCATCGAACACGAACGCCAGCGGGATCAGCGCCATGCCCCACAGCAGGTCCGCGACCACGCCTTCCTGCAGGAAGCGCATCGCCGCGAAGATCGCGCCGGTGCCGCAGAACGCGTTGCCGAGCGTGAACCAGTCGGCGAGCTGGAATTCGCGCAACATCGAGAAATGGCGCCTGGGTTGCGTCATGCGTTCAATCCTCGCGCGGCAGCACGGTGAGGACGCGCTCGACGAAACGCGCGTACTCGTGCATGAAATTGCGCAGGAACTCCTCGGTCGAGGCGTCGGTGACTTCACCGTCGTCGCCGACCAGGCCGGGTTTCATCTGGAGGTAAGCCTCGGGCGAGTTCATCTGCGGCGAGTTGCAGAAACTGAGCACCGCGCGCAGGTCCTGCTGCGCCAGCGCGGTGCCGATCGCGCCGGGCGACGTGCCGATCACGCCCGAGGGCTTGCGCGTGAAACTGTTGGTGCCGTAGGGGCGGCTCGCCCAGTCGATGGCGTTCTTGAGCGCGCCCGGGATCGACCGGTTGTATTCGGGCGTCACGAACAGCACGCCGTCGACCCTCGCGATCGCCTGCTTGAAGTCGCGCGCGACCTGCGGATAGTCGGCGTCGTAGTCCGGCGAGTAGAGCGGCAGGTCGCGGAACGGGATTTCGGTGAAGTCGAGCTGCGCGGGCGCGAGCCGGATCAGCGCCTTCGAGAGCTTCCGGTTGATCGAGGTGCTCGACAGGCTGCCGACGAGGCAACCGATCCTGAACTGCTGCATGGCGCGTCTCCCGGACCCAAAGCGCGACGATAGCCCCTCGCGGGTCAAGTTGCCGTGTGGCCGCCCCTGCCCGCACCCCTGCTACGCTTAGGCGTCTCCCCTGCGAACCAACCATGGACACGCGAAACATCCTCGTCACCGGGGCCGGATCCGGCATCGGCGCCGGCATTGCCGCCGGGCTGGCCGCCGCCGGGCACCATCTCATCGTCACCGATGTCGCGCTTGCGCCCGCGGAAGCCGTGGCACGCGCGATCGTGGCTGCGGGCGGGTCCGCCGAGGCCCTCGTGCTCGATGTCACCTCCGATGAAAGCATCGCCGCCGCGCTAGCCGCTTCGCGCCCGGTCGAGGTCCTGGTGAACAACGCCGGCCTGCAGCACGTCGCGCCGCTGGAGGAATTCCCGATGGATCGATGGGACTTCCTCGTCCAGGTGATGCTGGTCGGCGTGGCTCGCCTGACCCGAGCCGTGTTGCCAGGCATGCGCGAGCGCGGCCACGGTCGCATCGTCAACATCGGTTCGATCCATTCACTGGTCGCCAGCCCGTACAAGAGCGCATACGTGGCGGCCAAGCACGGCCTCGTCGGCTTCTCCAAGGTGGTCGCGCTGGAGACGGCGAACACCGACATCACCATCAACACGATCTGCCCGACCTACGTGAAGACGCCGCTGCCTCCGAATTGTTGTTGGGGAAGGGAAGGTTGCTGCGATTGAGGCTGATGACCACCACCACGAACTTCTTGTTGTTGTTGTTGTTGTTGCCCATGTTGCTGAT